>NZ_JBEZGQ010001275.1:0-2096 GCF_040650095.1 Actinoplanes sp. NPDC048791
TCCAGGCCGCGGGGCGTCGGTGGGCTAGGTGGGACCGCGTGCCGCCGTGGGCCGTGCCGGTGACGGACGTCAGGGTCGCGCTGCCGAACGGGGTCCAGCCCGTGGTGCCGTTCTCCAGGTCGCCGTTGGTGAGCAGGTTCCCGCTGCCGCCGCCCGGGTTGCCGATGCTGCCGGGCACCGCCCGCAGGGCGTTGTACCAGGTGGCGGCCATCTTGTCGTAGCCGCCGGCGGTGGGGTGGACACCGTCGATGAGGTCACCGGTGTTCAGCGCGGCGTGCATGTCGACGAGGTGGACGCGCCGGCCGGCGTTGACCTTGCTCTGCACGATGCCGGGGACGGCGGCGTTGAAGTTCCGCGCCGCTGACTCCTGGCCGGCGTTCGCCAGCGGGATGATGGTGGCGACGAGGACGTCGGCGTCCGGGGCGGCCGCGGTGATGTGGTCGATCAGGGTCGACAGCCGGGCCGGTGCGCCGGACACGTTGTAGTTCTGCAGGATGTCGTTGGTGCCGATGTGCAGCAGGACGGTGCGCGGCCGGGACGTGTTGAGCCAGCCGGTGATGGAGGCGTCGATCTGGTCGATGCGCCAGCCGGGGTGGCCCTCGTGATCGTGGTCGCCGAGGGAGCCCGGCCCGTTGAACTGCGAGCCGACGAAATCGTTGCGGTAGCCGGCGGCGGCCAGGCGCTGCCACAGGCCGATGCGGTAACCGCCCGGCACCTGGGTGCCTTCGGTGATCGAATCGCCCAGCGGCATCACGCGCACTCCGCCGTTGGACTCCGCGTGCGCCGCGGTGCCCGGTACAGCCGCGCCGACCAGGACGAGAGCCAGCATGACCAGCATCCGCAGGGCGTGGCGACCGGCGCGGTGATAAACCTGCACGAGTGCTCCTTCGGTCGATGTGAGCGTTAACATACATTCAGATCCGCCAATGTTGCCAGATTGTTTCGAGCCGTTCAAGGGGCGTTTCTCCCCGCTGCGAAAGCCTTTCTCGTAACACTTTTTCACGAACAAAATTGAGTGCGACTTCCGTACTCCAGGGCTCATAACGTTTTTCCGGGAAACTTTCTGAGATTGCGGAAACGGGAAAGCCTGGCCACGTCGGGCGCGCCGCCGTCGGCGTACGATGCGTTGCCCGGGACGACTAGTGATGGGGAAATGCGAAGCACACGCACCAACGACGCCGCTCTGGTCGCCGCCGCGCAGGCCGGCGATCGCAGAGCGCTGGAAGAGGTGGCCGCGACCTACCTGCCGCTGGTCTACACGATCGTGCGCCGCGGTCTCGGGGCCCACCCGGACGTCGACGACATCGTCCAGGACGTGATGCTGCGGGCGCTGCGGCAGTTGCCGAAACTGCGTACCCCGACCACCTTCCGCGCCTGGCTCGCCGCCATCGCGATCCGGCAGGTCGGCACCCATCTGCGCCGCCGCGACCGCACCGCCGCCCGCACCGCGAACCTGGAGGAGGCCACCGGGATCCCCGACCCGCACAGCCCGTCCGAGGACCTCACGGCGCTTCAGGTCGACCTGTCCCGGCAGCGCCGGCAGGTGGAACGGGCGAGTCACTGGCTCGGCCCCGACGAGCAGGCGCTGCTGTCCCTGTGGTGGCTGGAGGTCGCGGACCAGCTGACCCGGGCCGAGCTGGCATCCGCGCTGGGCCTGAGCGTCGCCCACGCCGGCGTCCGCGTGCAACGGATGCGCACCCAGCTCGAGGCCAGCCGGGCCCTGGTCGCGGCGCTCGACTACCGGCCGCGCTGCCCCCGCCTCGCCGCGGTGGCCGAAGGCTGGGACGGCACGCCGAGTCCACTGTGGCGCAAGCGCCTCTCGCGTCACGTCCGGACCTGCCCGTACTGCGCCCGGGCGGCCGACAGCTTCGTGCTCACCGACCGGCTGCTGCCGATGTTCACCCTGCTGCCGGTCCCCGCCGGCCTCGGCCTGCCGCTGCTCGGCAAGCTCGCACTCGACGGCGCCGCGATCGGCGTGGCCGCACCGGCGGCGCTGACGGGCACGGCCGGAGCCAAGGCCGGGCTGCTCAGCCAGCTGATCCAGACGGCCACCCTGCACCCCGTGCTCTCGACAGTCGCCGCGGGAACGCTGGCGG
>NZ_JBEZGQ010001276.1:0-2092 GCF_040650095.1 Actinoplanes sp. NPDC048791
GCTCGCCGGGCGCTGATCCTGCTCGGCACCGGCGAGCGCCAGGGTGTCGCGCAGCGCGGCGTACGCCGGCTTGGGGTTCAGGTTCTCGTCGTACGGGGTGGCGGAACCCTCGCCGGCGAAGACGCCGGGCACCCACGAGTAGCGGTCGGTGAAGCCCCACAGCGTGTACGAGACGCACTTGTCGGCGAGCAGGCACGCCTGCAGCAGGGCGGTGAAGCCCTGCGCCTGGGCCTGCACCTTGATCGGGTCGGCCGGCAGCGGCATCCGCACGTCGACCTCGGTGAACGCGGTCTGCAGGCCGAGCTTCTCGAAGCGGCGCAGGTTGGCCAGCACGTCACCGGGTACGCCGTACTGCACCGCGAGGTGGCCCTGGATGCCGTACCCCTGTACCGGCACGCCCTGGGCCTTGAGCTGCTTGACCAGCGCGTAGTACGCGTCGCTCTTGGCGCTGAGGCCCTCGTTGTTGTAGTCGTTGAGGAACAGCTTGGCCTGGGGGTCGGCCTGGTGCGCCCAGCGGAACGCGTCGGCGACGTAGCCGGGTCCGAGGTTGCGCAGCCAGATGCTGTCCCGCCAGGTGCCGTCGTCGTTGAAGATCTCGTTGACCACGTCCCAGTGCCACACCTTGCCGCGGAAGTGCGTGACCTCGTCGATGATGTGCCGGCGCAGCACCTCGCGCAGCTGGGTGGGCGTGAAGGCCTGCTCGGTGACCCAGGCCGGGTTCTGGTTGTGCCAGACCAGGGTGTGCCCGCGGACCTTCTGCCGGTGGGCGCGGGCGAAGTCGACCAGCCGGTCGGCCGCGGCCCAGTCGTGCACGCCCTGCTGCGGCTCGGTGGCCTCCCACTTCATCACGTTCTCGGCCGTCACCGTGGAGAACTCGCGGCCGACGGCGGCCCGGTAGGCCTCGTCGTCGGCCAGCGCCGCCATGTCGACGGCGGTGCCGATCCGCAGGTCGGCGCGGTCGGCCAGGGACCGCAGCCCGGTGGGGGCCGGATGGCCGGGCTTGGCCGGGGAGGCGGTGGCGGCGGGACCGCCGGTCAGGGTGAGGGTCGTCAGGAGAACGACGCCGGCGAGAACGCGAACTCTCATCGTCTGTCCATTCTGTTCCGGCCTTCCGTGGACGGCCGAGAGGTTCCGAGAACTTCCGTTACGTGACCGGAACATATGCCGATCCTGGTCACCGGTCAACAGGTAACAACGTGGACAGATAACGGCGAAGATCAATGAGCCGAGCGCGTGATCTGGGGCGCAGCGCCTTCTTGACGCGACTTCGACCGGGTTCTATGTTACGGACGTTCGGCTGCGCGGTTTCCGAAAGTTTCGGAGCAACGGGTCCCCGGAATCGATCGTGAGGATGTCATGTCTCATCGTCCGAAGTGGTGGTGCCGGCTGGCGGTGCCGATGTCCGCCTTGCTGCTGGCCGGAGGCCTGACCGGCCCCGCCGAGGCCGGCGGCCCGACCGCCGTGGTGGTCGACACCGCCCGCGGGCCGGGCGACGTCGTCAGCTTCACCTTCGACGACGGCCCCAACCCGCCCGACACCCTGCGCCTGCTCGACGTGCTGCGCCGGCGGCACGTGCGCGCGGTGTTCTGCCTGTGGGGCGACCACGTCGTCGAGCATCCCGAGGTGGCGCGCCGCATCGCCGCCGCCGGGCACGTGCTGTGCAACCACTCGATGCACCACGACGACTTCGGCCCCTGGACCCCGGAACAGATCAGGGCGGACCTGATCGAGACCAGCGCGGCGATCCGCCGGGCGGTCCCGCACGCCCGCATCCCGTACTTCCGGGCGCCGTACGGCAGCTGGGGACAGAGCCCGCAGGTCGCGGCCGAGCTGGGCATGCAGCCGCTGGGCTGGCGGATGGACATCGCCGACTGGGAGCCGCCGGGCACCGACGTGCTCGTGCAGCGGCTGCGTGAGCGCATCACCCCGGGCGCGGTGGTGCTCATGCACGACGGCGGCGGCGACCGCAGCCAGACCGTCGAGGCCGTCGACCGGATCATTCCCGAGCTGCGCGCCCAGGGCTGGCGCTTCACCCTGCCGCGGCGTCGTGGCTGACCGGGGAGGATCAGTGTCCACCAGACGTGAACTGCTG
>NZ_JBEZGQ010001277.1:0-2085 GCF_040650095.1 Actinoplanes sp. NPDC048791
GGTTGGGCTCGTGCCGGGCCCGGTCGGCGAGCCCGACGACCTCGAGGGCGGCCATCGCGCGCTCCCGGCGCTGCCGCGGTCTGACCCCGGCGTACGCCAGCGGCAGCTCCACGTTGGCCACCGCCGAGGTCCGCGGGATGAGGTTGAACGCCTGGAAGATGAAGCCGATGAGCCGGTTCCGGGCCAGGGCCAGCTGCCGGTCGGCGAGCCGGCTGACGTCGACCCCGTCCAGCCGGTACGTGCCCGCGCTGGGCCCGTCCAGCGCGCCCAGGATGTTCATCAGGGTGGACTTGCCGGAGCCGGACGAGCCCATGACGGCCACGTAGTCGCCGCGTTCCACCAGCATCGAGACGCCGCGCAGGGCGTGCACGGTGGCTTCACCCGTACCGTAGATCTTGGTCAGGTCGCGGACCTCGAGCACCGGCCGGCTCATCGGGTGCCCCGGCCCGTACCGCCGCCGCCGGGGAAGCCGCCGCCGGGCGCGCCGCCGGGGAAGCCGCCCGGGAAGCCGCCGGTGGTCCCGCCGGTCGTCGTGCTGGTCGTGGTGATCACGACCTGCTCCCCCGGGGTCAGCCCGGAGGTGATCTGGGTGGCCTGGTCACCTGCGAGGCCGATCTCCACCGCGCGGACCGCCTGGACGCCGTCGGCCAGCACGGTGACGGTGTGCCGGTTGCCGACCGTGGTCACCGCGGCCGCGTTGACGTAGACGGCGTCGCTGACCTCGCCGGTGACCACCGAGACGGAGACCGTCTGGCCCGGTTTGGCGCCGGTGGGGACCTTGTCGAGGCTCAGCGTGACGCCGTACGTGACGACGTTGTTGGCCGTGGTGGCCTGCGGGTCGACGGCGACCACCTCGGCGCTCTGCCGGGTGCCGCTGAGCGCGTTCCAGGTGACGGTGGCCGCCTGTTTCTCCTTCAGCTTGGTCGCGTCGGCCTCGGCGAAGGCCGCGGTGACCTGGAGCTTGCCCAGATCGGCGATGTCGATGAAGCCGCTGTTCGACGAGTTGGCCGAGGAGGAGGACGAGCTGTCGCCGGGTGTGCTGCCCCCGGACGACGAGGATGAGGAGGAAGAAGAAGAGCCCGACGACGAGCTGCCGAGCGTCCCGTTGACCGCGACCACGGTGCCGGCCATCGGCGCCTTGAGGGTCGTCCCGGCCACCGCCGCCTCGGCCTCGTCCACGGCCAGCTCGGCCTGGGTGACCTCGTTCTGCGCCGACGAGGTGTCGGAGCCGGCGTCCTCGGCGCGGTCGAGGGCATCCCGGGCCGCGTCCAGGTCGGCCTCGGCGGCCGCCAGGGTGCGCCGGGCGGCGGCCGGATCGACCTTGGCCAGCACCTGACCCTTGGTCACCTTGTCACCGACCCGGACCGAGATCGACGTGACGGTGCCACCGGTGGTGAAGCTCGCGCCGGCCGAGCTGGCGCTCTCCAGGGAGCCGTCGGCGGTGACGGTGGCGGTGACGGTGCCCTGCTGGACGGGTACGGACCGCACGGACGCGGCGGCCGCGTTTCCGGTGTCCGGACCGGACACGATCTCGTACGCCCAGAAGGCACCGGCGACGAGCGCGAGGACCAGGACGGCGTTGATCGCCACCGAGGGACGGCGCAGGGAACCCAGACGGGGCGCAGGCATGACGGACACTGTGGCGACACCTGCTCGGAGGAGCTTCGGGGTTGGCTGGGAGCCACCTCGGAACCGCGTCAGCCGGCGTCGGCGTCCGAGGTGGGCAGCAGGACCCGGAACGTGGCCCCGCGACCCCGGGGCGGGTCGAGCTCGACCCAGCCGCCGTGACCGCGCACGATCGCCGCGACGATGGACAGGCCCAGCCCGGAACCGCCGCCCCGGCCCCGGCTGCGGCTGGAATCGGCCCGGTAGAGCCGTTCGAACACCCGCGGCGCGTGCTCGGCGGGCACCCCCGGGCCGTCGTCGCCGACCTCCAGAACCGCCAGCGGTACGCCGGTGACGACCGTCCCCGCGTGCACGGCCCCGGGCGCGGGGGGGGGGGCCGCGGCCCCGCCCCCCCCGGCCGGGTCGCGGGGCCCCCGCGGGGGGGGGGGGGAAGGGGTGGGGGCCCGGGTGGGGGGGGGC
>NZ_JBEZGQ010001278.1:0-2083 GCF_040650095.1 Actinoplanes sp. NPDC048791
GGGCTCCCGGCCCGTCAGCCGCCGAGTCCGGCCCCGGCGCCGGCCTCACCGCCGTCGGCGGCCGGCACACCTGCGCCGTCGTGCAGTACTCCGATCTCTGGTGCTGGGGCGGCAACGACCACGGCCAGCTCGGCGACGGCACCACCCACGACTCCGCCCGGCCGGTACGGGTCACCGCGTCCGGCAAGCTGACCGAGGCCGCACGCATCCTCGCCGTCCATTCGGGCCGGGTGCACACGTGCGCGCTCACCCTGGAGTACGCCGCCATGGGCCTGGTCGTCTACTGCTGGGGCGGCAACGACGAGGGCCAGCTGGGCGACGGCAGTTTCGCCGACCGGCACCGGCCCGCGCAGGTCGCCGGGAACGCCGTGCAGGTCGTCACCGGGGCCGAGCACACCTGCGTGCTCGATATCGAGCTGACCGTCTCCTGCTGGGGACGCAACGACGTCGGCCAGCTGGGCTTCGGCACGCTCGGCACCAGTGAGGCCAATCCGCAGCAGGTGCCCGGCCTGACCGGGGTCATCGATCTGGCCGCCGGGGAGGAGAGCACCTGCGCGCTGGAGCAGAGTGGCAAGGTCTGGTGCTGGGGTTCCGACTCGGACGGTCAGCTCGGGGACGGCGGCGGCGCCGGTGATCCCGCGCCGAGTCCGGTTGCGGTCGGCGGTGGGCCGTACACGGAGATCAGTGTCGGGCGGCGCCATGCCTGCGCGCTCGGGCCGAAGGGGGCCGCCTACTGCTGGGGTGCCGGTGACCGTGGGCAGCTCGGCCGGGGTGGTGATCGCTCGGCGCCGCGGCGGGCCGGCCTGCGGGTCTATTCCGGTCTGCGGGCCGGTGGGGATTCCACCTGCGGGCTCACCGGTGGCGGGGCCGCGTACTGCTGGGGTGCCAATGATCATGGGCAGCTCGCGGTCGGTGGCCGCACCGACCGGGCCTTGGCGGCGCCGGTTGACCGTCGGGGGATCCGGACGTCGACGTTGGTGCGGTTGTTGCTCGGGCGTCCCGCTCCGATCGTCACCGATCTGTCGGTCGGGGCCGATCGCAGTTGTGCCGTGGATGTCTCGCAGGCCGTCTACTGCACCCGTGACGGTGTGCTCCGGGCCGTACCGCTGGCTCCTGGTGCTGTCACCGGGGTGCGGGCCTTGGCCCGGCCCGGTGGGCTGCAGGTCAGCTGGGCCGCTCCGGCCGCGCCGGGTGCCGACCGGATCGCGGCGTACGTCGCCGTCGCCTTCACCGGCCGGACCCTGGACGATGGCCGGTCCTGCACCGCCCGACCCGCGCGGACCTGCACCGTCACCGGCCTGACCGGCGGCAAGCGGTACACCGTGGTCGTCGCCGCGGTCAGCCACGGCGGGGTCTCCTTCAGCGCTCTGAAGCACGGCACGCCGCAGGCCGCCGGGGCGGGGTTGCCGGTCACCGGGCCGGGTCCGCTCGCCGCGGCCGGTGTCGTCCTGCTCGCCGCCGGCTGGACAGTGCTCAGGGCCGGTCGTTCGGTAGGCTGCCGCCACCGGATCCCAGGTGCGGTGGTGAGCGGGCCCGGCGGCGACGACGCGACGGCGCGGTGATCCGGGCCGGGACAGGAGCGACGGATGGCTGAGATCGGCCTGCGTGCGGTGCGCGACGACGACCTGGACCTGATCTACGACCAGATGCGTGATCCCGTCGCGGTGCGGATGGCCGCGTTCACCGCCGACGATCCCGACGACCGGGCCGCCTTCGACGCGCACTTCACCCGGATCCGCACCGATCCGGAGATCCTGCTGTTCGCGATCACCGTCGACGGCGAGCTGGCCGGCACGGTGGCCAGTTTCCCGGTCGGTGACGACACCGAGATCACGTACTGGCTGGACCGGGCCCGGTGGGGGCGGGGCATCGCCACCCGGGCCGTGGAGCTGCTGCTCGATCTGGTGCCGGTGCGGCCGATCACGGCCCGGGCCGCCAGCGACAACGCCGGCTCGCTGGCGGTGCTGCGCAAGGCGGGCTTCCGGCCGGTCGGCAAGGAGGTCGCGTACGCGACCGCCCGCGGCGCGGAGATCGCCGCCGTGGTGGAAGCCGCCGAGCTCTCCGCGAAGGAGCAGGCCGAGCC
>NZ_JBEZGQ010001279.1:0-2079 GCF_040650095.1 Actinoplanes sp. NPDC048791
CCCGGTCGTCGTGCCGGTGGCCGGCCTGCTCGGCGCGGCCGGGGCGACCCTGCGCGAGGACGAGTTCCGCACCTTGGCCGCGGTGGCGGCGCTGCCGATGGCCGACGTGGTGGAGCTGCTGCTGACCGCCGACCGCTTCGCCGGCTCGGCACCCGGGCGGCGGGAGGCGCTGGGCCGGCTGGGGCTGTTCGGCGTGCGGCTGTCGGTGCGGCTGATCCGCGAGCAGAAGGTGCACGACTCGGCTGACCTGGCCGCCGCGCTTACCGCGCACAGCGGCATCGACCGGCTGCGAGAGGTCTTCGCGGCCCAGTTCGTCGGGCGCAGCGAGGTGCTCAAGGCCCGGTCCGCACTGGCCGTGCTGGACGAGTTCATCGACCCCGGCTCGGCGCTGGCGGCGCAGGCCGAACGGATCCGGGCCAGCGCCCACGAGTTCGTCGAGCTGCGGCTGCTGCACCTGCTGCGGTCGGGCCGGCTGCCGGGCACGCAGGCGCAGCTGGCCGAGATGGATCTGCTGCTCGGCGGGGCGGGCGGGGCGGCGTACCTGCGGCTGGGCCTGCCGGCCGACGCGTCGCCGGAGCAGCTCACCGCGGCGGCCCGGGAGGCCCTGGCCCGCTGGCAGACGCTGGCCGAGCACCCGTTCTCGGCCCGCGAGCTGCGCACCGCGGCGCGCGCGGTCACCCGCAGCTGTGAAGGGCTGCTGGCCGGCGTCGCCTGATTTCGTTATCCGGCGGACGGCAGGTCGGCGAGCTTGTGGCGGACGGCCTCGGCGTCGGGGTGGCCCAGCTCGGTCAGGACGGTGAGGGCCTCGGTCCAGGCCCGCTCAGCCCGCGGTACGCGCCCGGCCGCCAGTTCCGCGTCGCCGAGGTGGGTCAGGGCCTGCGTCTGGTTGTACCGGTCGCCGAGATCACGGGCGAGGCGCAGGGCGTGGCCGTAACACTCGATCGCCTCGTCGTGGCGGCCCAGGTGGTGGTGGGCGTAGCCGAGGCTGTCCCAGACGTGCGCCTGTCCGGCCCGGTTGCCGAGCCGCTCGTGCAGGGCCAATGACTGCCGGCAGCACTCCAGCGCCTCGTCGTACTCGCCCCGCATCGCGTGGTACCAGCCGACCTGGTTCAGCGCGTCGGCCTGGCCCCGCTCGTCGGTCGCATCGCGGTACAGCGCGAGGGCCCGCCGGGCGTGGTCCACCGCGGCGTCGTAACGGCCCTGGTGGCCCCAGAGGTGGGCGAAGTTGCGGTGGGTGTGCGCCTGGCCGATCCGGTGACCGATCGCGGTGTACAGGTCGAGAGCCTGTTGCAGGGAGGCGATGCTGTCGGCGTAGCTGCCGCGCAGCGTGTGGGTGCGGGCGATGCTGGTGTGCGCCCGCGCCTGGGCGGTGCGATCGCCCAGCCGCTCGGCGGCCCGCAGCGCCGTCTGCCAGGCGGCGGCCCGCCCGGCCCAGTCGCCCTGCCGGTCCAGATAGGTGCTCAAGGACCAGGTCAACTGCCAGGTGTACGCGTCATGCCCGGTCTCCGCGGTGTACGTGACCGTGGCCAGCAGCACCGGGTGCTCGGTGGCCAGCCAAGCCGTCGCGGCCTGCCGGTCGGCGAGCTGCTCCGGACGGGCGTCGGCCGCCGGGGGAGCCAGGGGCAGCTCGATGGCACCCCGGGCCGGATCGAGCAGCCGGTCGGCGGCGTACGCGGTGTGCAGGTAATGATCGAGGAGCCGGTGCACCGCGGCGTCCCGGTCGGCTTCGGGATCAAGATCAGCCGTGAGGCCGGCGGCGTACGACCGCAGCAGGTCGTGGCTCACGTACCGGCCGGGGAGCTGCTCGGTCAGCAGGCTGGCCCGGGTCAGCTCGCCCAGCAGCCGCCGGGTGTCGGACGGCGGCAGCCCGGTCAGGCTCGCCACCGCCGCGGTCGCCGCGCTCGGCCCCGCATGCAGGGAGAACAGCCGGAACACGCGCTGCGCCGGCGCACTCAGCGCGTCGTACGACCAGGAGAAGACCGACCAGCAGCAGGCCGGCCTCGCCGGAGGCGCGGACCCGGTTGACGCCCTCGCTGACGATGCGCAGCGCGTCGATGTCGAGGCCGGAGTCGGTCTCGT
>NZ_JBEZGQ010001280.1:0-2078 GCF_040650095.1 Actinoplanes sp. NPDC048791
CCGACCCACAGGCCGGTGCTGCCGCCGCGGGTGCGGCCGGCCACGAGATCCGGGTCACCGGCCGCGACCGCGTGCTCCAGATCCAGGCTCTGCCAGGCGGACCAGTCGCCGGAGGCGGCCGACCGGGTGCGCACGGCGGCGTCACCCTGGAACGAGAGCAGGGCGTCCGTCCAGGTCACGCCGAGCAGGCTGAACCGCGAGACGGTGCGCTTGGCCAGCCGCAGGGTCTCCCGGCCGTCCTCGATCGTCGGCTTGCCGTCCAGCTCCAGCGACTGCGTGGTGACCGGCGCCGGTGACGGGCCGGAGGGCAGCGGCGCGGCGGCGGCCTCGGCTGCGGTCGCGACGGGCGGCGCTGTGGCCGGGTCGTCGGACGACCGGGTCAGCACGACTCCGGTCACTGTCAGTGCCGTCGCAGTGACTGCCGCGGCGGCCCCCGCCACCATTCGTGACCTGCTGATCCTCACGCCCGAAGCCCCCGTGTCCTTGCGGCGACCACGATCGAAGTCACCGGCGGAAGCGCCACCATACCGGTCCGCGGGCCGGCTGTGTGTCCGTCCACAGTAGGAGGTCGGCCGGGTCTACCGGCGGCGTCCGGCGAACCGCTGCACGAGCAGCGTCAGCACGCCCGCCGCGACGATCGCGGCGACGTTGATGAGCAGTTGCAGCGCCGAGCCGGCCGCCTCGTTCGTCACGCCGTAGGCGAGGGCCACCGCGGCGTTCGCGGCCGCCGGCACGGTGGTCACCGAGATCAGCACCCCGACCAGCGTGCCGGCCTTCGCCGAGGTCAGCGACAGCATGCCGGCCACCCCGGCGAGGAAACCGACCACCCAGCTCAGCGCGTCCGGCTGCCAGATGAACTCGGTCAGCGGCCGATCGCCGAGGAGCATGCCCTTGTTGACCAGATGCAGCGCGGTCAGCACCCAGGTGGTCACGACGGTGACCACCATGCCGACAGAGAAGCCGACCCCCAGAGCCAGCAGCGCCCGGCGGACCAGCCGGGTCCGGCGGCGCACCAGGCCGACGCAGAGTGCGGCCAGCGGGCCGAACTCGGGACCGACGACCATCGCCCCGACGATGAGGATCGGCAGGTCGAGCAGGACGCCGATACCGGCGATCACCGTCGCCACGATCATGAAGGTCAGGAACGCGCCGGACAGCTCCGACTCGGCCGCGGTGGCGTGCTCCACCTCCTCCCAGACCACGGCGTCCACGCCGAGGCCGGGCACCCGCCGCTCGGCCCGGTCGGCGGCCGCCGACAGCGTGGTGTCGACCTTCTCCAGCATGATCGAGCCGTCCCGCTCGACGTCCAGCTCACGCAGCCGTTCGATGATCGCGCTGGCGCCCTCCCGGACGACATCGCAGAAGAGCAGGTCACCGACCGGCTCGACGGCCGCACCGGGCAGCACGACCACATGGGTCACGGCGTCGTTGCCGGTCAGCAGCTCTTGGACGGCGGCCCTGCGGTCGGGCGGGACGATGATCCTCAAGTGCAGCACGCGGTCATCAAACCACCGCTCAGGAGTGGATCGGCCCCGCGGTGCCGGTGAGCCGCCCGCCGGTGCCGTGCCAGCGCACGGCGACGATCTCGGCTGCGATGCTCACCGCGGTCTCCTCCGGGGTGCGCGCGCCCAGATCGAGCCCGATCGGCGAGGCCAGCCGGGCGATCGCGGCCGGGTCCAGCCCGGTCTCGCGCAGCCGCTTGAGCCGGTCGTCGTGGGTGCGGCGGGAGCCCATCGCCCCCACGTACGCCACCGGCAGCTCGAGCGCCACCTCCAGCACCGGCACGTCGAACTTCGGGTCGTGGGTCAGCACGCACAGCACGGTGCGCGGGTCGATCCGCCCGGCCGCCGCCTCGGCCGCCAGGTAACGGTGCGGCCAGTCGACGACGACCTCGTCGGCCTCCGGGAAGCGCCGGGCGGTGGCGAAGACCGGCCGGGCGTCGCACACCGTCACCCGATAACCGAGGAACGCGCCGATCCGGGCCACCGCGGCGGCATGGTCGGTGGCCCCGAACACGATCATGCGGGCGGCCGGTGCGAACGAGGTGACCAGCACGGTCAGCCCGGTGCCGCGGCGCT
>NZ_JBEZGQ010001281.1:0-2078 GCF_040650095.1 Actinoplanes sp. NPDC048791
GCCGGCGCCGGCGCCTGGCGCGGCACGCCGGTCGCCCGGGAGACCTCGCGTGTCTGAGAACCGGCGTCGCTGAGAACCGGCGTCTCGGAGAATCCGGTCCGGGCTAAGGCAACCAGATCACGACACAGCTGCCGGACCGGCGCCCGGCTGTGACCACTGAAGGTCCGATGCGTGGCGCCGCGGTCCGCTCAGGGCCCGGGTTGCCGACCGGCGCTCCCGGCTGTGGTGTTGCGCAGCCGGGAGCGACATGCTGCCGGGGCGGATCGTCGACGGGATGCATCACCACCGACAACGGCCGGTGCTGCTCGCGGGCTGCGGCCTGCTTCTCCAAGCGGTACAGCTGGAACACGCTCGCCGACACGAACAGCACAGCGGCCAGGACGACGAGGACGGTCCGGGAGATCGTGGCCTGCCGCATGTCTTCCTCCTCGCCCCGTGAGGATGCCGGGTGGCATTACACGCCACGTCATCTGCCACGGGTGAACAGCAGCCGGCGTGCTCACCGCGGACCGAAACCATCCACCCGGGGTGAGGGGTCGCCGGCCCCCGGACGTGACCGTTGACCGGTACGCCGGGCGGGACCGGCCCGCACGCACCCAGGGGGCGCACGATGACCGAAGTGACCAGCACGATCGACGAGCACCGGTCCGGTACCGCCGACCCACCTCCCTGGTACGCCCGCACACAGGCTGAGGCGGTCACGGTCCTCGGCACGGATGCCGAGCGCGGGCTGGACGGCGCGGCGGCGGCCGACCGGCTGCACCGGCTCGGCCCCAACCGCATCGCCGAGGAGAAGCCGCCGTCCACCTGGGCGGTGGCGCTGCAGCAGCTGCGCGATCCGATGAACATCATGCTGGTGATCGTGGTGGCCGCCGGGATCGTCATCGGCGAGTTCTCGACGGCGCTCATCGTCGCGCTGCTCGTGCTGCTCAACGTGGTGCTCGGCGCCCGCCAGGAGCTCGCCGCCCGGGCCAGCGTGGACGCGCTGGCCAAGATGCAGGTGCCCGCGGCCCGGACGGTACGCGACGGTGAGGTGGTGGAGGTGCCGGCCGTGGAGCTGGTGCCCGGCGACATCGTGCGGCTGGAGGCCGGTGACCTCGTCCCGGCCGACGGGCGGGTCCTGCGCTCGGCGACCTTGGAGGCCCAGGAGGCGGCGCTGACCGGGGAGAGCGCGCCGGTCGCCAAGGACGCGCAGGTGCTGCCGCCGGGCGAGGTGGCGCTGGGCGACCGGTCCAACATGCTGTTCCAGAACACGTCGGTGACCCGCGGTACGGCGTCGATGGTGGTCACGGCGACCGGCATGCAGACCGAGATGGGCCGGATCGCCGGCATGCTCACCGAGGTCCGGCGGACCCGGTCGCCGCTGCAGCGGGAGCTCGACTCGCTCACCAAGGTGCTCGGGATCGTCGCCTGGACCGCGGTCGCGTTCATCGTCGTGGTGGGGTGGCTGCGCGGCCTGGCCCTCGATCAGTTGCTGCTGCTCGGCACCGCGATGGCGATCTCCGCCATCCCGACCGGTCTGCCGGCCTTCGTCGCGGGACTGCTCTCCTACGGTGCGAAGAACCTCGCCGCGGCCCGGGCCATCGTCAAGAACCTCACCGATGTGGAGACGCTCGGCGCCACGAGCGCCATCAACACCGACAAGACCGGCACGCTGACCATGAACGAGATGATGGTCTCGACGCTTTACACCGGGGGCGCCTGGTTCTCCGTGGCGGGCGAGGGCTATCGCAAGTCCGGCGCGATCACGTCGGCGGCCGGCACGCCCGTGCCCGACTTCACCCGGCTGGGCCTGGGGCTGGCGCTCGACAGCGACGCCACGGTCACCGACGACGGGGTGGTGGTCGGTGACCCCACCGAGGCGGCGCTGGTCGTGCTGGCCGCCAAGCTGGGCATCGACGCCGCGGAGACGAGGCGGGCGTACCCGCGCCTGGCCGAGGTGCCGTTCGACTCCGACTACAAGTTCATGGCGACCTTCCACCGCTACCCGGCGGACGGCGGGGAGCAGATCATCGAGCTGGTCAAGGGCGCGCCGGACGTGGTGCTGGCCCGGTGCGACCGGGCCGGCGGCCCGCTGC
>NZ_JBEZGQ010001282.1:0-2069 GCF_040650095.1 Actinoplanes sp. NPDC048791
GCGTGTACGACCTGCTGGTCGCGGCCGGCCTCAACTCCCAGCGCCGGGCCCTCGGCACGGCGCTGCTCTCCCGCGGCACCGAGGCGCGCGGCGAACGGGCGGTGCTCGGCGGCTACGGCATCCTGGTCACCATGCAGCCCGCGTCGTTCCGGTCGGTGGCCGGCCCGGACACGGTCGCCCTGTTCCAGGCGGCCGGGGTCGAGGCGGCCGCGGCCGAGGTCGAGGTGTTCGCCGAGCGCATCACGGCGGCGAGCGAGGCCGGCGCCACGGTCGACCTGCCGGTGCGGCAGTGGACGGAACTGACGACGTTGTATCTGGCCAAGGTCCGCCAGGTGCTGCGCAGTGCCGTCGACCGTGCCCTCGCCGACATCACCGCGCTGCGGGCCGATCGGGCCGCCGGGACCCGTACCGACCTGGCCCTCGTCATCGCCGTGCTGCTCGGCGTCATCCTGCTCGCCGGTCTCGTCGGCGGCGGGCTGACGGTCGAGCTGCGCCGGTTGCGGGACCGGATGTGCGACGTCGGCGAGCACCGGCTGCCCCGGCTGGTCGCGTCCCTGGCGGAGACCCCGGTCGAACGCCTGCAGGCGGTTCCCGTACCCGCCGCGCCCCCGGTGCCCGCCGGTCCGGACGAGATCGGCCAGGTCGCCCGGGCCTTCGAGACCGTGCACCGGCAGGCGGTCCGGCTGGCCACCGAGCAGGCCGAGCAGCGGGCGACCACGGCCGGCATCGCCCGCACGCTGACCCGCCGGACCCAGGAGCTCATCGGCCGGCAGCTCAATCTGATCACCGAGCTCGAGCAGCGCGAACTGGATCCGGACAAGCTGAACCGGCTGTTCGGCCTCGACCACCTGGCGACCCGCATCCGGCGGCACGGCGACAGCCTGCTCGTGCTGACCGGCGGACGGCCCGCGTGGCGCTGGCCCCGGCCCGCCTCCCTGACCGAGGTCGTGCAGGCCGCGGCGGCCGCCACCGAGCAGTACCGCCGGGTGGAGATCAGCCCGCTGCCCCAGACCGGCATCCGCGCCGCCGTCATCGTCGACCTGCTGCAGATCCTCGCCGAGCTCATCGACAACGCCACCCGCTTCTCCGCGCCGGACACCCCGGTGCGGATCACGGCGGGGCCGCTCGCCGACGGCAGCATGCGGGTCGAGGTCCGCGACCAGGGGTACGGGCTGGGCGAGCGCACCGCCGCGGAGCTCAACGCCCGGCTCAGCCGCCCCCGGCCGGACAGGATCGGTGACGAGCCGACGCTCGGACTGCACGTGGCCGGCACCCTGGCCGCCCGGACCGGAGTCGCGGTGCACCTGCTGCCGATCGAGCACGGTTGCGTGGCGGCTGTGGTCGTACCCCCGCGCTTGTTGATCCCGGAGGCGGCGGAACCAGCCGTTGACCGGGCCGGGCTGCTCCCCGCGACTAGCGGTTGACCGGGGCGGTGTCGTCGCGGCGGCGCGCGGCCTTGCCGGCGTACATGTCCGCGTCGGCCAGGCCGATCAGCAGGTCACGGTCGACCGCCAGGCCCGGCCGGGCCTGCGCCAGGCCGATGGTCACGCCCACCGACACCACGCCGGCCGGCAGCGGGAACGGCGCTCGGACGGCCTCGATGATCCGGGCGGTGAGCTCGGCCGTCCCGGAACCCAGCGCGCCCCGGCAGAGGATGAGGAACTCGTCGCCACCGAGGCGCCCGACCAGGTCCTCCCGGCGGACGGCGGCGGTCAGCCGGGTGGCCACCGCCTTCAGCACGGCGTCGCCGGCCGGGTGCCCGTACCGGTCGTTGACGGGTTTGAAGCCGTCGAGATCGCAGAGCAGGATCGTGACCTCGTCGAGGGTGCCCCGGTCGACCTCGGCGAGCGCCCGGTCGATCTCGGCCGCGATGTGCCGGCGGTTGCACAGCCCGGTCAGCTCGTCGTGGGTCGCGTGGTAGGCCAGGGTCTGCTCGGCGCGGTCGCGCTGGCCGGACAGGTGCCGGATGCGCAGCAGCACCAGCGGGACGACCAGCAGCGTCCCGACCGGCAGCAGCAGGCTGGCCGACTCGGTGCCGCGCAGCACCTGCACGGCCGCGATCAGCGGAT
>NZ_JBEZGQ010001283.1:0-2068 GCF_040650095.1 Actinoplanes sp. NPDC048791
CCGGGAGGTCCGGATCGGGGCGCCGGACATCATCGGGTACGCGGACGGCGAACGCGTCGCCGCCCTGCCTCTCGTGATCAGCTGCGAGCCGGGTGCGGTCCGGTTGTTGCGGTGATCCCGGCATCAGCGGCCGCCGACCCGGGCCGAACGGAGAGGTGAAGCCACAGATCATCGGGAGGCAGCATGTCGATCGGTTCGCTGAGCTCGAGCACCGTGTCCACCGCCACGCTGGCGTCGGCCGACACGGCTGGGCAGGCCGTCAAGGCCCAGGACGCCGAGAACCCGACGATCGCGGACCACGTGGCCGCGGCGGATGTCCAGGAGCCGATCCGCAGCGTCTCGACGACCCTCGGCACGCTGGTCGACACCTACCTCTGACCGCCTGACCTCCGCCGGAGGGCTAGACGGGGCAGCCGGCCAGGGCGAGGGTCGCCCCCAGGCCGTTGGTGCGACCCGGCTCTGCCGCCGGCAGGACCAGGGCCGCGCAGCCGGCCTGGACCGCTCCCGCGTCGGCCGGGCTGTCACCCACCATCAGCGTGCGTTCCGGGTCGGCCCCGAGCATCCCGCAGGCGCGCAGGAAGATCGCCGGGTCCGGTTTCGTGCGGCCCACCTCGTACGACAGGGCGAACGCGTCGACCAGGTCCGCCAGCCCCCACGCGGCGAAGTGCGGGCGGATGTCGAAGCCGATGTTGCTGACCACCGCCACCTTGATGCCCGCGTCGTGCAGGGTGCGCAGGGTCGGTTCGGTGTCCGCGTACGGCAGCCAGCCCTCCGGGCCCAGCAACCGCTCGTAGAGGGCGTCGGCGAGGCCCTCCACGTCCGTGCTGACGGTGGCGGCCAGGCCCGTGTAGGCGGCACGGTGGCTGTGTTCGTACAGGTCGCGGTCGGCCCAGTGCTCCGCCAGGTGCAGCGGCACCCGGTAGGGCAGCGGCCCACCGGCGCGCCCGGCCGTGACCAGGCGGTCGGCCAGGATCGTGGCCTTGCCGCGGTCCAGCTCCCGCCCGCAGGCCGCGGCCGCGGCGACCACCCAGGCCACCGGCTCCTCGACCTGCGCGAGGGTGCCGTGGAAGTCGAAGAGCACCGCGTCGACCTGGCGGCGCGACGGGAAGGCAGTCGAATCGGCGGCATCCGGCACGCCGTGCACCATACCCAGCGGCTGCGACGCAACTGTCGGCAACCGCCCGGCGGGGCATGACCTTCGTTGTGTCACACGCAAGCATTAGCCTTGTGTTCATGACGAGCCCCGCCGGTGATGTGAGCCCCGCCGAACGGTATGCGGCTTCGAAGCGCCGGGCGGCCCGGGCCGCCGAGTTTCCGGCCCTCGACGATTTCATGCTCGACGTCGGCTTCGACCTCGACGACTTCCAGCGCCAGGCCTGCGAGGCGCTGGAGCGCGGCAGCGGCGTGCTGGTCTGCGCCCCGACCGGCGCGGGCAAGACGGTGGTCGGTGAGTTCGCCGTGCACCTGGCGCTGCGCTCGGACGGCTCCGGCGTGCGCCGCAAGTGCTTCTACACGACCCCGATCAAGGCCCTGTCCAACCAGAAGTACCACGACCTGGTGGAACGCTACGGCGCCGACCAGGTCGGCCTGCTCACCGGCGACAACGTGGTCAACGGCGACGCCCCGGTCATCGTCATGACCACCGAGGTGCTGCGCAACATGCTCTACTCGGGCTCGGCGAGCCTGCAGGGCCTGGCGTACGTGGTGATGGACGAGGTGCACTACCTCGCCGACCGGTTCCGCGGCGCGGTCTGGGAGGAGGTCATCATCCACCTCCCGTCCTCTGTGACACTGGTCTCCCTGTCCGCCACGGTCAGTAACTACGAGGAGTTCGCCGACTGGCTGGTGACCGTGCGGGGGCAGACCGAGGTCGTGGTCAGCGAGCACCGGCCCGTCCCGCTCTGGCAGCACATGCTGGTCGGCAAGCGGATGTTCGACCTGTTCCACGACGCCGACGCGGCCCGCAAGCACGACGTGCACCCCGAGCTGCTGCGCTACACCCGCGAGATGCTGCGCCGGCTCGAGCTCACCGACCGTACGGCCGGGCCGGGCTGGCAGGGCCGCGGCG
>NZ_JBEZGQ010001284.1:0-2063 GCF_040650095.1 Actinoplanes sp. NPDC048791
GCCGCGGGCCAGCTGCGGGTCCAGCGTGTACGCGTCCGCGTACTCCGCCGCCAGCGCGTCGACCTCGCTGTCCGGGACCGCGTCGACCACCGCGACCAGGTCGTTCACGCCGTACGTGTTGACCGAGACGCCGAAGCGCAGCTCGGCCTCGACCTTGTCGCCCTCGGTGACGGCCACGTCGCGCATGTTGTCGCCGAAGCGGGCCAGCCGCAGGCTGCGCAGGCGCTGCACGCCCGCCGCGGCCCGCACCCAGCCGTCGATCCGGGTCACCACCGACGGGTCGGCCGCGTGCCCGGCGACGGTCTTGCGGGCCACGCCGATCCGGGTCTGGATGTAACCGAACTCCCGGTCGCCGTGCGCGGCCTGGTTGAGGTTCATGAAGTCCATGTCGATGGACGCCCACGGCAGCGCCTGGTTGAGCTGGGTGTGCAGGTGCAGCAGCGGCTTGCGCAGCGCGTCCAGCCCGGTGATCCACATCTTGGCCGGGGAGAACGTGTGCATCCAGGCGATCACGCCGAGGCAGGCCGGGTCGGCGTTGGCCTCCAGCATGACCGTCCGGATCGCCGCGCTGTCGGTGAGCACCGGCTTGCTGACGATCTCCGCCGAGATGCCCCCGGACGTCGTCAGGAGCTGCTGGATCTGCTGCGACTGGGAGGCGACCTGGTCCAGGGTCTCGGGCCCGTAGAGGTGCTGGCTGCCGGTGAGGAACCAGATCTGCGGCTTCATCGGGTGGACTCCTGTCCGTAGGCGTGCTGGTTGCGGTCGAGAGGGTTCACCGGGCGGCCACCCGGCGCTGAACGGCCCGCAGGTTGCGCATGACCTTGTTGGCGCCGCGGCCGAAGTAGTCGTGCAGCTTGGTGTACTCGGCGAACAGCTCGTCGTAGACCTCGGCCGCGGCCGGGTCGGGCTGGTAGACCGCGGTTTCCTTGCGGCCCATCGCGGCCGCGGCCGCGCGGAGGTCCGGGTTCGCGCCCGCGGGGGGCGGCGCGTGGTTCGCCGAGCCCAGCGCCGGGCCCTGGTCGGAGCCGATCACCGACAGCGGCATCCGCAGCACGTCGGCGTAGATCTGCATGAGCAGCGGGTTCTTGACGAGCCCGCCGGCCGCGACGAACTCGCGCACCGGCACGCCGGCGGCGTTGAACGTCTCGACGATGGTCCGGGTGCCGAACGCGGTCGCCTCGATGAGCGCCCGGTAGACGTCCTCGGGCCGCGTGGCCAGCGTCTCGCCGACGAGCAGGCCGGACAGCTCGTGGTCGACCAGCACCGAGCGGTTGCCGCTGTGCCAGTCCAGCGCGATCAGGCCGTGCTCGCCCGGCTGCTGCCGCGCGGCCAGCTCGGTGAGGTGCTCGTGGGTGAACTCGGGGGCGAGGTAGCGCAGGTAGTGGGCGAAGATGTCGCCGACGCCGCTCTGGCCGGCCTCGTAGCCGTACAGGCCCTCGACGATGCCGCCCTGCACCACGCCGCACATGCCGGGCACCTCGGCGACCTCGGCCCCGTTCATCACGTGGCAGGTCGAGGTGCCCATGATGGCGACCATCTGGCCGGGCTCGAGGGCCTGGGCCGCGGCCGAGGTGACGTGCGCGTCGACGTTGCCGACGGCCACCGCGATGCCCTCGGGCAGGCCGGTCCAGCGGGCGGCCTCGGCGCTCAGCGTGCCGGCGGCCGCACCGAGCTGACCGATCGGCTGGTCCAGCTTGTCGGCGACGAAGCTCGCGAAGTCCGGGTTGAGCTCGCTCAGGAACTCCGGCGACGGGTAGTGCCCGTCCTGGCGGATGCCCTTGTAACCGGCCGTGCAGGCGTTGCGGACGTAGGAGCCGGTGAGCTGCCAGATGATCCAGTCGGCGGCCTCGACCCAGCGGTCCATCCGCGCGTACAGCTCGGGGTCCTCCTCCAGCAGCTGCAGCGCCTTGGCGAACTCCCACTCCGAGGAGATCAGGCCGCCGTAGCGCGGCAGCCAGGGCTCGCCGCGCTTGGCGGCGAGCTGGTTGATCCGGTCGGCGTGCGGCTGGGCGGCGTGGTGCTTCCAGAGCTTGACGTACGCGTGCGGCCGGCCCGACAGCCCC
>NZ_JBEZGQ010001285.1:0-2056 GCF_040650095.1 Actinoplanes sp. NPDC048791
GGCGTCACCGAACGCCAGCGGCCGCTGTGGCTGCTGATCCCGGGCGGCACGCTGATGACGCTGGTCATCGGGATCCCGCTGCTGCTGGCCTTCTACATCTCCCTGATCGATCTCGACCAGTACACGCTGCGGCGGTGGCTCGAGGCGCCGTTCATCGGACTGGACAACTTCGTCGAGGCGTTCGAGTCGGGGCTGCTGCACTCGGTCTGGATCAGTGTCTCGTTCGCCGTCATCGCGACCGTGGCCACCGTTCCGCTCGGGGTGGCCGCCGCGATCGTGACCCAGAACGCGTACCGGGGGCGGGGCTGGGTGCGGGCGGTGTTCCTGATCCCGTACGTGCTGCCGTCGTTCGTGGTGGCCTCGGTGTGGCGCACGATGCTCCAGCCGGACGGGATCGTCAACGCGACGCTGACCCGGATCGGGGTCGACGGCGGGCTGTGGCTCAGCGGTCCGCGGTCGTACTGGACGCTGATCCTGGTGGAGATCTGGGCCGCCTGGCCGTTCATCTATCTGATGGCGCTGGCCGGGCTGCAGAGCGTGGACAGCGAGGTGCACGAGGCGTCGGCCATCGACGGGGCGAACTGGTGGCCGAAACTGCGCCGGGTGATCCTGCCGTACGTGCGCGGCCCGGTGCTGCTGGCCTGCCTGCTGGCCACCCTCAACCACATCAACAACTTCACGTTGCCGTACGTGTTGTTCGGTGCGCCTGCTCCGGATGACGTGAACGTGATGCCGATGCTGGTCTACGTCACCAGCTTCCAGAGCCTGCGCTTCGGGCTCAGCGCGGCCATGGCGGTCGTGTCACTGGTGCTGATCGCCATCCCGCTGTTCGTCTATCTGCGTGCGGTCCGGCTGGACGTGCACGAGGAGGGAGGCCGCAAATGAGCACATCCGCGATCGCGCCCCCGGCCCGCTCCCGGCAGGCCCGCCGCCGGACCGCGGCGGGGGAGGCCCACCGTTTGCTGCCGGCGCCGCTGCTGGCGATCATCACCGTCGGGCTGTGCGTGCTGGTCCTGGTGCCGATCCTCTACATCGTGCTGGCCTCGCTCAACACCGACGTCGGGGTGGCCGAGGGGGAGTTCTGGCCGAGCTCGTTCTCCGGCGAGAGCTACACCAAGATCTGGACCACGGCGGGGCTGTCCACCGGCATCCTCAACAGCCTGCTGGTGTGCGGGCTGGTGGCGGTGGCGTCGGCCCTGCTGGGCACGATCACCGCGTACGTGCTGGTCCGCTACACGTTCGTCGGCCGGGTGACCATCCTGCGCGGCCTGGTCGGCCTGCAGAGCGTCCCCGGCACGCTGATGCTGCTGCCGGTGTTCGTGCTGTTCTCCTCGGCGGGCACCTACCTGGGCGTCACGGTGATCGGCACCCGCTGGGGACTGTTCGTCGCGTACCTCACCTTCGCCCTGCCGTTCTCCACCTGGGTGATGGTCACCTACCTGCGCGGCCTGCCGCGCGAGCTGGAGGAGGCGGGCCGGGTCGACGGTGCGTCCACGCTGACCATCCTGTTCCGGATCATCGTCCCGCTGAGCCTGCCGGCCATCGTGGTGTCGGGGATCTTCGCGTTCCTGCTGGGCTGGAACGACGTGCTGTTCGCCTCGGTGCTCACCCGGCCCGAGACGCAGACCGCCGCGGTCGCGCTGCAGATCTTCGGGACCACCCAGGAGGGCGGCGCGCTGCCGGTGTACTCGCAGATGATGGCGGCGGCGCTGGTCTGCGCGGCCCCGGTCGTGCTGCTGTACCTGCTGTTCCAGCGCTATCTGGTCGGCGGGCTGACCGCCGGCGGGGTCAAGTGACCCCGATGACCACGGCCGCGGTCATCGGGTGCGGGGACGTCTCGGTGGTGCACCTGCAGGCGATCGAGGGCCTGGCGGGGGTCGAGCTGGTCGGCGTGTGCGACACCGACGCGGGCCGGGCCGGGGCCGCGGCCCAGCGGTACGGCGTCCCGGCGTTCGCCGACCACCGGCAGCTGCTCGAGGCCACCCGCCCTCGAGGCCGTGCGCGAGGCCCTCGACCCGAAAATGCGGTAGGAGCCACCGTGTCCGAAGTTGTCATC
>NZ_JBEZGQ010001286.1:0-2054 GCF_040650095.1 Actinoplanes sp. NPDC048791
CGCCCGGCAGGTCGGCGAGCAGGCCGTCGCGCAACAGGTCGCTGCGTTCGCGCAGCGGGCGTCCGGCCAGGTCACCGGCCGCGGTACGCAGCGACGGCCACCCGTTGCCCGGCGCCGCGGCGGCGAGCGCGGCGATCAGCGCCCGGGCGGTCTGGTCCCCGATGAGCTCGTCGGCGAACGGCACTGCGGATCTCCCCTGGCTCGGCCTGCGGTGGGCACCGCACATCGTGCCAGGACCGCTCAGAGCAGGCCGGAGCGCCGCCACAGAGCCATGCCCGGCCCGCCGATCAGGTCCAGCTCCCGCAGGTACGCCACGATCCGCTCGCCCGCCCACCGCATCGTCTCGCGGTGGTACGGGTTGGCCCGCGCCGCCCGCCGTCCCACCTCGGGCTCGATGCCGACCGACCGGTAGACCTCCGGCGAGATGATCCGGGTGCCGGTCAGGTACGCCGCCCGCGCGATCACCACCCGGTCGAACGCGAGCCGCCGGGTGCCCGCCGCGCGCACCTGGCGGGCGAGCTCCTCACGGGCGTAGCGCACGTGCCGGGCCTCCTCGATGACGTGGATCCGCGACACCATCCGGACCAGCGGCTGCACCGTCTCGTCGGCCGCGGCCTCGCGTTGCAGGGCGTCCAGGATCTCCTCGGCGATGAGGATGGCCGCGTACATCCGGGGACCGGTGGCGGTGGCGGCGATCCACTTGCCCAGCGCGTCGTCGAACGCGCCCACCCGGTAGACCGGGCAGTCCAGCTTGGCGATCATCCGGCCGAACATGACCGAGTGCCGGCACTCGTCGGCGACCTCGGTGAGGGCGTACTGGGAGTGGGCGGCGGTCGGGTCGGCGCGGTAGTACTCGCGGATCAGCAACTGCATGAGGATGGTCTCGAACCAGACGCCGAGCCCGGCGATGCTGGCCACCTCGTGCCGGGTCAGGGTGATCCGCTGCTCCTGGCTGAGTCCCTGCCACAGCTCGGTGCCGTAGAGGCTGGACCGGTGCTCCGGGGTGTAGAACCGGTCGCTCGCCAGCGGCGCGTCCCAGTCGATCTCCACTTCCGGGTCGTACGAGTGCTCGGCCGACGAACGCAGCAGCCGGGTCGCGGTCCGGTCGCGGTCGGAGACGACCATGGAGAACCTCCAGAGGGGTTGACGTTACCGGAAGTAACAGCTACTTCTCGTACTATGAACTCTGCCGATGAGGGCGTCAACCGCCCCGACGGGCGCAGCCGCCGCTGGGCCGATCACCGCGAGCGCCGCCGCGCCGAGCTGGTCGATGCGGTGATCGAGGCGATCCGCGAGCTCGGGCCCGAGCCCGGCATCGACGCCGTGGCCGCGCACGCCGGGGTCAGCAAGCCCGTGCTCTACCGCTACTTCGAGGACAAGTCGGGGCTGTGGCTGGCGGTGGGCCGGCAGGCGGCGACCGCGGTGGTCGAGGCCATCGCGCCGGCCGTGGCCGCGGTCCGGGAGGAACGGGACGTGGTGGCCGCCGCGATCGACGCGTACCTGACGTTCATCGAGGCGGATCCGCACGTGTACCGGTTCGTGGTGCACCAGCGCGGCATCGCCCGCGACACCGACGTGGTCGCCGACGCGATGGACACCGTGGCCAGCGGGCTGGCCCGGATCCTGGGCGACCGGCTGCGGGCGCTGGGCCTGGACTCGGGGCCGGCGCTGCCGTGGGCGTACGGGATCGTGGGTTATGTCCAGACGGTCGCCGACTGGTGGCTGCGGCAGCAGCAGCCGATCAGCCGGACCGCCCTGGCGGAGTATCTGACGACGTTCCTCTGGGGCGGCATCGCGGGCATCCGCGCCGCCGCCGACACTCCGGGCGGGCTGGCGGTGACCGGGCGATGACCGCGGACCTGGACCCGCAGGGCGAGGACGGCCGGGACGAGGACTACCGCGGCGAGGCGACGATCGAGACCGGCGAGCTCAGCGTCACCGTGGTGGTGCGGCTGTCGGCGCATTTCGAGCCGATCGAGGGCCGCTACCGCTGGGCCGGGCGGGCCGCTCCCGACGACACGCTGACGGCCCAGCTGCGGGCGGGGCTGCGCGAA
>NZ_JBEZGQ010001287.1:0-2054 GCF_040650095.1 Actinoplanes sp. NPDC048791
CCGCGCCGAGCAGGCCGGCCACCGGCACGACGACCGGGCAGAGCCGGCGCAGCCGGTCGTCGGCGGCGTAGCGGGCGGCGACCCGGGCGGCCGCTTCCATCGCGTCCAGCCGCGCGCCACCGATCTCGTCGGCCCGCGAGAGCACCCCGACGGTGTTGACCGGGGTGCCGCTGGCCAGGTCGTCGCCGTGGAAGGACTCCAGGAAGCGGACATCGTCGGCGTGCATGTGGCGCAGCAGGTAGATGACCGCGTCGGTCTGCGCGGGCCGGTCGGACTCGGCGTCGAGGAACGCGGTGGTCCGCAGGGACACGTCGGTGGACAGTGACGCGATGCCGGGCGTGTCGATCAGGGTGTGCCGGCGCAGGCGGGCGCTGGGGACGCGTACCTCGAGGTGGTCGATCTGCTCGGCGGGCCGGTCCAGGGTGATCCGGACGGCACCGGCGACCCGGTGGAACGGCAACGGCCGGGTGCTGCTGTCCCGCAGGTGGGCCGTGACGGCGTACGTCGGGCCGTCGGCGTACCAGGTCACGATGCGGGTGCACTCCCCCGCGTCGGTGGGCGCCAGGCCCTCACCGACCAGCGCGTTGAGCAGGGTGGACTTGCCCGCCTTGACCTTGCCGGCGATGGCCACCCGCAGCGGCTCGCCCAGCCGGCGCCGGGCGTCACCGATCGCCGCCCGCACGGCCGGGTCACCCGTCTCGGCCAGCGCCCGGTCCAGCAGCGCCTGCACTTCCGCCAGCAGCGTCATGTCAGCTTGTCCAGTTCCGCGCGCTGGGCGGCGAGCTGCCGGGCCCGCGCCGCACGCTGCTCCGCCGGCAGCGCGGCCATCTCGCGGACCGCGGACGCCGCCTCGGCCGTCGAGCGTTCCACGGCGGCGGCCCGGGCGGTGAACTCGTCGCGCAGCAGCCGCTGGGTGCGCCGGACCGCCTCCCGCGAGTCGCGGCCCACGTGGAAGGAGACGTCGTCGACGTAGCGGCGCAGCTCGGTGCGGGCCTGCTGACGGCGCTGCTGGATCTGCCGTTCGCGTTCCTGCTTGACCAGCCGGCGGCCCAGGGTGAGCCCGGCGATCAGGCCGATCGGGGCGGCGATGAACACGTTGAACATCGCGCCGATGGCACCGAGCATGTAGAAGCCGCCGTAGGTGATCCGGGCGGCGGTGAACGCACCGAGGAACTGCTGCATGCCGGAGCGGTGGAAGTCCACGTCGAGGCCGCCCACCTTGCCCAGACCCTGTTCCGGTGAGGGCAGGTCCAGGTCGAGGCCCTCGTACTCCAGGTCGAAGCGGGCGGCCACCTCCTGGGCGAGCTGGTCACTGCGCTGGGCCAGCAGCATCAGGTTGTCCACCGCGGCCGCGGACGCCTCACGGGCCGCCCAGGCCTGGAACTCCTGCCAGGTGTCGCGCGGGTCCGACTCGTTGAGCAGCTCCTCCCCGGCGCGCAGCATGGTCCGCAGGCGTTCGCGCAGGTCGTGGTCGACGTCGGCGGTGAGGTCCTGGATGCCGTCGCCGAGCACGGTCTGCCAGGAGCCCAGCGTGCGGGTGCGGCGCTGCTTCTCGGCGTACCGCTGGACCAGCGTCTCCGCCGCCGCGGGTGAGCTCGCCGCGGCCTGCTCGGCCACCACCCTTTCGCGCTGCTGGGCCACGACGTACGCCAGCTCGGCGCGCGCGGCGGCGCGGGCCCCCGCCCGGGCCGCGTCGAGCACGTCCCGGCGCAGCAGCTCGACCAGCAGCGGATAGCCGGACTCGGTGTTGAGCTCGGTGCTGTCGCGGGCCTGGGCGCGCAGCCGCAGGAACGACGAGACGGCCACGACCGGCACGTCGAGGCCGGCGGCGGCGAGGTGCCCGGCGTCGAGCTCGACGATGCGCCGCCACTCGCCGTACAGGTCGGTCTTGGTGACGACGCAGTAGACGGCCGGGCAGCGCTCCAGCACCAGGCGCAGGAAGGCGACCTCGGCGGCGGTCAGCTCCTGGGACGCGTCGGTGACGAACAGCGCCGCGGCGGCCCCGGTCAGGGTCGTCGCTGATCTCGTGGACCCCGAGCAGCCTTCCCGTGTCG
>NZ_JBEZGQ010001288.1:0-2053 GCF_040650095.1 Actinoplanes sp. NPDC048791
CCGCCGCGGTCATCCCGGCCAGCATGATCCCCGGTGGGGTGGGCGCGTCGAACATGTCCCAGCCCGACGGCGACTCCACCGGCTGGGTCACCCGGCGCACCTCGCCGCCTTCGGTCACCACCCGGCTGTCCACCGCGACGAAAGCGGTGAACCGGCACAGCACCCCGTAGCGCAGCGAAGTGGCCACGATGGTCTGTTCCAGCTCGCGCTGCCCGGTCAGGTACCGGTCCTCCAGCTCGCGCAGCCGGGCCCGGGCCCACTGCGCGGTGACCGCCGGCTCCGCGCTGTCACGAACCGGGATCTGCCGCACGAACTCCTCGTCGTCGCGGGTCCGGCCACGCACGGTCAGCGTGCCACCGGCGGTCCCGGTGTAGCGGCCGAACACGACCAGCGGCACCCCGGGGAACACCGTCTGCGCCGGCGCCGGGTCGACGCTGAAGTCGGCCGCGGTGACGGTCACGTCGGTTAGCACCGGCGCGGCGATCCGCCGGTGGATCTGCGCCATCGCCTCGTCGAGCCGGTCCTCGCTCTCCACCAGTTCGCAGCGGCCCGCGCCGAGCGCGGCGAGCCGGCCCAGGAAGCCGACGTTGACGGCCCGGTCGATGCCCACGGTGTGCACCCGGGTGGTGCCGATCAGGCCAGTGATCTCGGCCAGGATCTGGTCCTCGTTGCCCACCTGGCCGTCGGTGACCAGCACGAGCACCCGCTCGCGCGAGCCCGAGTCGGCGAGCAGGCTCAGCCCCTCACGCAGCGGGACGAGCATCTCGGTGCCACCGCGGGCGTCGGCGCGCGACAGGTGCTCGACCGCGCGGAACCTGTTGCGGTCGGTCGCCTCGGACAGGCCGGTGCCGAGAGCGTCCGGCCGGTCGACCTGGTGGTCGAAGGTCAGCACGGCGAACCGGTCGGCGGTGGTGAGAGTGTCGACCACGCGGGCGGCGGCGCGGCGGGCGGCGACCATCTTCCAGCCGCCCATGCTGCCCGAACGGTCCAGCAGCAGCACCACGTCCTTGGGCCGGCCGGCGGTCGCGGCGTCGTCCGGCGGCACCAGCACAACCTGGTACGTCCCCTCGGGCCCGTCCGCCGTCGGGTCGCTGACACACACCGCGCCGGAGCCGTCACCCGCGTACGGCAGCCGCAGGATGAAATCCCGGTCCGCGCGCTCGCCGGGCGCGATCTCCACCCGGCCGCCCTCGCCCGTCACCGTGTGCAGACTGGAGCGGACCTCACCGAGGCCCAGGCCGGCCGGATCGATGTCGACGCCGATGCTGAGCCGCAGCGGGTTCGGGAAGCCGGGCAGCAGCACCGGGGGAGTGATCCGGGAGGCGTCCGGCACCGCGTCGGTGTCCTGCGCCTGGCCGGAGCCGACCGCCGGCCCGGGCAGCGGCGCCCCGGGCACGTAGCGCGGCGCCACCACCAGCGGGAACCGGAACGTCGCCGCGCCGTCCTCCCAGGGCAGCGGCCCGACCAGCGACAACGCGATGGTGACCCGCTCACCGGGCAGGATGTTGCCGACCCGCATGGTGAAAACGTCGGGCCGTTCCTCCTCGGCGATCGAGGCGCGCTGACCGGCTGCGACGGCCTGGTCGTAGTTCTGCCGCGCCTGGGCCCGTTCCTGCAGCTCGGCCTCGACCGTGCGGCCGTCGGCGGTCATCGTCATGCCGGTGACCGCGGCCCGGTCCGGCAGCGGGAAGACGTAGGTCGCCTCGAGCGGGGTGTCGTGCGCGTTGACGTACTCGGCGGTCACCGTGGTGCGGGCGACCAGGCCGCTGATCGCGGCCCGCACGTCGAGACGGTCCAGCGGCAGGTTGCCGCGGTCGGTGAGCAGGGCACCGAGACCGGCGTCGGGCAGGATGCGGACGCGGCCGAGCTCCGCCGGATCCATCGGCTTGACGGACAAGGTCATGACGGGCTCCCATCGTCGAGGGTGTCGCCGGCGAGCAGGCCACGGGCGGCCAGCAGGTCCAGCAGAGGGCGGGCGGCGGTGGCGATGGCCTCGTAGTCGGCGGCGCCGGGACGTACCGGAAGGACCAGGATCGCGCCGCCACCCAGCGCG
>NZ_JBEZGQ010001289.1:0-2048 GCF_040650095.1 Actinoplanes sp. NPDC048791
CGCTGCTGGCGGTCGGTCTGCCCGGCCGCGGTCGCACCCGGGACCGCCACGAGGTGATCGAGGGGGGACGCCCACTGGGCCTGGAACCGCCGGGCGCCCGGCGCGCCGAACAGGGTGTCGACCGCGGCCGCCACGTCGCGGGTGTTGCCGTTGATACTTTCCGCGGCGGCGTCGAAGTCGGGTGTGCCGGTGACCGCCGCCCGGCTCACGTCCTCGACCAGGGCGGCGTGTTCGGCCAGCAGCTTGCCGAGCTGGGACCGCAGCCGCCAGACCGGCTCCCGCAGCGTGGCCCGGTCGGCCGCCGGCAGCAGCGCCTCGGCCAGGGTCAGGCCCAGGTCGTACGTGTGCTGGAAGCTCTGCCGGTACAGCCGGTCGGCGGTGGCGTGGTCGCCCGCCGCGTACGCGTCCGCCTGCTGGGTCAGGTGGTTGACGTGCATGAGGACCGCGTCGCGGGCGGCGGCCCGGGGGAGCCGGCCCTGTGACGCACCGGCGAAGAAGTCGGCGAGCTCCTCCTCGTACTCGATCAGCTCTTCGCGGGCGTGGGCGAGCGCGCCGGCGTCCTGGTCGGCCACGGCCGCGGCGTACGCCACCAGGCTCACGACGTGCTCGGACCACATCGGCCCGAACTGCGTGGCGGTGGCGGCGCCGAAGAGCTGTCCGATCAGGCCGGTCATGGCGTCGGTGTTCTCGCCGAGTGCGGCGTCGGCGGCCTGCACGAAGCTGTCGTCGCCGCGGATCCGGCTGCGCATCAGGTCGGCGGCCAGGATCGAGTGCTGCCCGAGCAGGCCCTGCAACCGGATGGCCTGGTCTGCGGCGGATACACGGGTCAGTTGGTGCACGTGCGCGGCCGGGCTGGGCGCCACGAGCGGCGCAACCGGGCCGCGCGGGGCGACGGCGGCCGGGCCTGTTGAGAGGATCGCGGTCAGCCCGAGGCCGAGCATCGGCACCAGTCGTCGGGTCGGTCGGTGTTCCCGCATACGCCTCATCGCCCAGCGTCTCGTCGCCCGGCCGGGCCACGCGCGGACCGCCACCGCACCGGGAGGCGGCCGGCAGTGCCGGCGGGCCGGTGACCAAGGACAACCGGGATGGTTGCCCATGGTGATGCGGCAGCCACGATACGCGCGCATCGATGAGATTCGAGTCCCCCGAGCGGCGCGACCGGGCGCCTGTGTGGACAGCCCCGGATCGTCCGAACTCCGCGTTCGGGGGGCCGACATCCGCGGCCCCGTCCAGTATCGTCGAAGTGGCTGCTGACCTTCGCAAACGTCCGGGGTGTGGCATGGCGCAAGGACACCCGGTAGAAGCAAAGCTGGTGGGCGGCCGCTACCGGCTGCTGCGGGCCCTCGCCGCCGGGGGCATGAGCGAGGTCTGGCTGGCCGACGACGAGCGGCGCTCCCGCCCGGTCGCCATCAAGAAATGCGTGCCACCCGAGGGTCTCACCCCGGCGCAGCGCGACCTCGTCCGAGATCTGACACTGCGCGAGACGCGGGCGCTGACCCGGGTCCGGCACCCGCACGTGATCCGCATCCTCGACGTGCTGTCCGACGACGAGGACCCCTGGATCGTCATGGAGTTCGTTCCCTCCCGCTCACTGCTCGAGGTCCTCCAGGAGTCGGGGCCTCTCCCGCCGGCCCGGGCCGCCACGATCGGGCTGGCCGTGCTGCACGCCCTGAAGGCGGCCGGCCGGGCCGGGGTGCTGCACCTCGACGTGAAACCGGCGAACGTGCTCATCGCCGACGACGGACGGATCGTGCTCGCCGACTTCGGCCCGGCCGGCACCGAGGCCGGCGTCCGGGCGCTGACCAGCGCCGGGATCACCCTCGGCTCCCCGAAGTACGTCGCGCCGGAGCGGCTGCTCAGTCAGATGTCGACCGCCCGGGCCGACCTGTGGTCGCTGGGCGCGACGCTCTACCACGCGGTGGAGGGCCGGCCCCCGTTCGCGGGGGAGACCACCGAGGACACGCTGCGGGCGCTGACCACCGGCGCACCCGACCCGCCCGTGCAGGCCGGTCCGCTGACCGAGGTGCTGGAGGGTCTGCTGCGGCGCG
>NZ_JBEZGQ010001290.1:0-2046 GCF_040650095.1 Actinoplanes sp. NPDC048791
GCGCAGGCGGTCAGGCCGCCGGCACGGGCTCGCGCGCCTCGGGCTCGGCTCCCTCCGCCGCCGGGGTGGCTGTGTTGTGTTTCAGGGCCAGGTAGAAGCAGAGGATCGCCGGGACCGCGATCAGCAGGACCGGCAGGGCGCTGCCGGTGAGGTAGATCGACACGGCCGTCAGCAGCACTCCGAAGATCATCTCCGCGCGGTTGGCCACCAGCGCCTGGCGCAGGGTGATCCGCTGGTCCTCCTTGGGGGTCACCACGAACACCGACTTGCCGAACGCCGAGGTCACCGAGGCCCGGAAGCTGATGAACAGCATCGAGCCGTACAGCAGGATCGTGTGCAGCAGATACCAGGCCAGGCGCAACTTCGGCATGGCGCGGAAGTGGAAGATCACGTCGTTGAGCATCGGCGCCAGCAGGAACAGCGCCGTCGGGGCGAGCATCCACAGTGGGTATTCGATGCGGTAGCCGAGCACCGGCAGCACCACCACGTGGATCGCCACGTAGATCGAGAACACCGCGGTCAGCGGCAGGTTGTAGGTGAACAGCACGATGTCGAGCTTCTCGAACCAGCTCATCCGCGAGCGCAGGATCACCGCGGTGTAGCGCTTGATGAACTCCATGTTGCCCTGGGTCCACTTCGAGTGGCGCTTCTTGAAAGCCAGGTAGTCGACCGGATACTCCTCCTCGCACACCACGTCGGGCGCGAAGACGGTGAAGTAGCCGACGTCCCGCGCGGCGATCGAGAAGCACAGGTCCTCGGCCACCACGTGCGGGAAGCCACCCGCCGCGGTGTAACACTCGCGGCTGACCATCGCGCCGTGCCCGAGCAGCGACAGGAAGCCGTGCCGGTCCTTGACCGTCTGGTACGCGATCCAGTGCGAGTCCACGCCGATCGAGAACATCCGCATGAACGCGTTGCGGTTGCGGGTGGCGATGTGGTTGGCCTGCACGATGCCCGCGTTCGGGTACGCCGCGAAGTAGTCCAGGCTGCGCCGGATGTAGCCGGGCGGGATGATCTCATCGCTGTCCAGGATGACGAAGTAGTCGTACTCCGCCGTACCCAGGTAGTTGTTGAGATTGCCGGCCTTGAAGCCGGCGCGGTCCGCCCGCCGCACCACCCGCACGCCGTGCTCGGCGCCGAAGGCGTCGACCTGGGCCAGGTATTCCGGCTTGGACGAGTCGTCCAGGATGACCACATCGAAGTTGCCGTAGTCCTGGCGCATGCTGCGCAGCAGGCTGTCGGCGGAGAAGTCGTTGCAGGTGCAGTAGACGAGCACGACCCGTGGCTGGGCCGCCGACGCCCGGTGCGGCACCGGCCGCGACCGCCGGGCCGAGACCAGGTGGTAGTACAGCGTGTAGACGACGTCCTTGGTGCCGTTGAGCCAGAAGTACGCGATGAAGACGGTGCTCGCCACGACCAGCGTGACGATCGGCCAGCCGGCCCGGGTAGCCGCGTCGAGCTGGTCGAGAGAGGTCTCCAGCAGCGCCGCGAGCAGCACCGACCAGCAGCCCAGGATGATCAGGTAGAGCCGGGGGGACTTGGTCATCAGGAGCCGTCCCGTCGCCGCTTGAGCCGGTCGCTGAGGGCCAGGACCGCGCCGATGCCGACGAACAGCGCGCCGCCGACGGTCACCGCCGTCAGGCTCGCGGTCTGCCCGAGAATGGTGATCCCGCTGCCGGTGAGCGCCAATGACGCCGAGTTGTCGTACATGATTGTTCCTCCCCTGGAAGTGACTGCCGGGCTCCACCTTGGACGGGCGATATTAATGGCGGGTAAAACGGTTCGTTCGCCCGCGTTTCACACCGGGGGCGGACCCGCATTGTTTCCCCTGGATGAACTCTGTCAATATTTGACGGCCCGGCCGCCGGGGCAGGTCAGCGGGGTATTGTGGGGCGCACGGAAACGCTGTGTCCATACCGGAGAAATGGCGGCATGACATTTAAGCTGGCCCATGTGTTGACCCTCACACTGGCGGTGCTGCCGCTCACGGCGTGCGGGTCGGACGGCGACCGGCCGGCCCGCGCCTGCCCGGCCGGCACCCCCGCC
>NZ_JBEZGQ010001291.1:0-2042 GCF_040650095.1 Actinoplanes sp. NPDC048791
CGGGCACCAGCGGGCGGGGTGATGGGTGGCGTGGCGCGGGTCGAATGGGATATCTTGGTAAAAATTGGCCGCTATAGGGGCCAGTTCTTACCGAGATCTACTGGCCGCCACGAAACACGGGCGGGCGTTCTTCGACGAGGCAGGCGCGAAAAAGGGCCGCCCGATGGGCGGCCCTTCTGCGTTGCTGGCGAGGTCAGCCGATCAGCGTCGGGATCTTCTCGAACAGCTGCGTCGTGAAGGTGACCATCTCGTGCAGCATCCAATTGCCCGAGAACAGGATCGCCGCGCCCACGCCCACAGCCTTCGGGACGAACGACAGCGTCGCCTCCTGGATCTGCGTCACCGACTGGAACAGCGAGATCGCGAAACCGATCAGCAGCGCGGTCAACAGCACCGGCGCGCACATCTTCGCGGCGATGGTCATGGCCTGCAGCCCCAGCTCAACGATCTGCGTGTCCGTCATGCCATCCCCTTCGGGACCCTGACGAAGCCGGGGAGCGCAGAACGGGGGCGCCACGGTTGCCGTTCGGTTCAGGCCTCCGGAAAGCTCAAGTCGGCGAAAGCGGCCGTCGCGGACTGCCGGGCGACCAGGCTCAGCTGCTCGCCGGTGAGGCCCGTGGCGTAACGGGCCAGGGCGTGCTCCTGGGACAGAGTCACGTCACTGACGCGCGGGTTGTCGGTGTTGAGAGTGACCCCGACTCCCGCCGCGAGCAGTGTGTGGATCTGGTGGTCGCGGTAGCCCGGCGCCGCCCCGGTCTGGGTGTTGCTGGTCAGCGCCACCTCCAGCGTCACCCCCGCGCCGGCCAGGTCCTCCAGCAGGCGCGGATCCTCGGCGGCCCGTACGCCGTGGCCGATCCGCTCGGCGCCGAGGTCCTCGACCGCCGCCCGGACGCTCTCCGGGCCCGCCGCCTCCCCCGCGTGCACCGTGATGTGCAGTCCCGCGTCGCGGACCCGGGCGAACGCCGGGGCGAACAGCGCGGCCGCGTACCCGGCCTCGTTGCCGGCCAGGTCGACCCCGCACCACACGTCCCGCCGGGTGAGGAACGTGGCCACCTGCTCCAGCGCGCGTTCCGGCCCGAGGTCGCGCAGGATCGTCGCGATCAGGCCGGCCCGCAGCCCGGTGCCGCGGCTGCCGGCCGCGACACCGTCGGCGACCGCGTCGATCACCGCGACCGGCGCGAGGCCGGTCTGCTGCTGGATGAAGTACGGGCTGAAGCGCAGCTCCACGTAGTCGAGGCCGTCGTCGAAGGCGTCCTCGACGGCCTCCCGCCCGGCCCGCCGCCAGTCGTCGAGCGTGCGGAACACCCCGATCTGGTCGTCGACCTTGGCCAGGTACGGCAGCAGCCCACCCAGCGGCCCGTCCGCGACGAGCAGGTCCCGCGGCCGTGGTTGCGCCGCCAGCGGATGGCCGTCGCGGCGGGCCACGTCCAGGAACGTGCTCGACCGGATCGAGCCCTCCAGGTGCCGGTGCAGGTCGATCAGTGGGCGCGTCGCCATATCGCTCGGTCCCTCCGGAACTTGGGTGCGAAACGGTGGTTTCCCGCCGTGTCACCTCTCACGGATGGATCTTGTCAGCCGGTCCGGCAGCGACGCCGATGGGGCACAGGTGGCCGGGACGCTCCGGCCGCCTACTGTCCCGACGACCGGATTTGGATCATGCACTCCATCGCTCTGCTCGGCTGGTTCGGCGCCGCTCTGTCCATCACTCTCCCCTGGCCCCAGGTCTGGCGTTCCGTCGCCCGCGGCCGCACCAAGGGCCTCTCCGCGACCGCCTGCTGGCAAAGCACGGCGATGCCGGTCGGCTGGATCACCTACGGCCTGCTGACCGGGGAGACCGTCCAGGTCGTGACCAACACCGTGACCGGTGTCGCGGGGCTGGCGGTGCTGGTGACGGTGCTGCTGAAGCAGAGCGAACTGCGTACCGGCCGCAAGCTGCTGGTCAGCGCGGCCGGCGCGGCCGGCGTCCTCACGGCAGCGGCGGGCAGCGTGATCGCCGGCCGGCTGACCGACATCGGCGGCCCCCGAGCCGCCGCGTTCCTGGG
>NZ_JBEZGQ010001292.1:0-2040 GCF_040650095.1 Actinoplanes sp. NPDC048791
GCCGACATCACGCTGCCGAAGACGACGTTCACCAAGACCCCGCTGGACAACCGGGTCGACCGGGACGGCCGCCGTGTCGCCCGAGACTGCGTCGACGTCGTAGCCCGCGCGCCGCACCTCCGCATCGTTCGCGTCCGCCTCCGGGTCGTCGTCCGCCCCGAAGTCGACGCCGTCGTCCGGGCCGCCGGTGATGTTCTCGCCGGGCGGGCGCATCGAGGCCGCGTGGGCCGGCGTTCCGTCGGGCTCGTCAGTGTCGCTGCGGTCAGTAACGTGATCGGTCATGCCTTCGGCGTTCCCGCCGGTAACGGGGTCAAACCCGCTCAGACGACCAGCAGGCCGAGCCGTGACCCGGAGTGGCGCAGGGCCGACATGGCCAGGCCCAGCGGCAGGCGGCCCGGGACCCCGGTGGCCTCGTGCCGGGCCCGCAGCACGCCCGAGGCGTGGCTGGTCGGCAACGGCAGCAACGGATACCGGCCCAGCGCCTGGCGGTTGAAGTGCGTGCGGTGCTCCCCGAAGTGGGCGACGGCCCGCCACTGCGCGGCCGCGGCATGGACATCGCAGACGGTCCCCGGCGGCTCGGGCAGGATGGTCACCGCGGCGAACGGGCCACTGCCGGCCAGCCACCATTCGGCACCGTCGACGGCGGTCCGGGCCGACGACTCGCACCAGTACGGCACCAGCCCCGACCGCAGCACCCGCCACGGATCGATCAGCCGTCCCGTCTCCACCACACACTCGTCCCCGCCGCGTCCCGCAGCGCGCAGCCAGGCCCGGTACAGATCGGCGACACAGGCACTGAGCACCTCCGGCCCGGGATACAGCACCCGGTGCACCGGCCGGTCCAGCGCCGCAGACAGCCGCCGCAGGTCACGGTCGAACTCCGGCTCACCGGCGGTCTCGGCATACCGCGGCGGCGTGTCCAGATAAGGCGTCGACCACCGGTCGCCGCCGACACTCTCCATCAGCCGCCGGAACGACGGGTTGTCCAGCGTCTGATCCTCGTGCCGCATCCCGCCCGCCGGCCGGCCGAGCTGGAAACTGTGCCGGTCGGTCAGCTCCAGCACCGGCCAGGTCCGGGTGTCCCGCAGCAGCAGGGCGGTGCCCCCGGGGTCCAGACCAGACCCCAGGAAATCCCGGTACGCCATGGGCAGCCGTCGCCAGCGCACATGCAAGGTGACTGTCGAGCCGCACAGCGGACCCCGCCCGACCGGGTCGTGCACCTGGCGTACGGTCACGTCCGGATTGGCGGCCAGAATCAGATCGGCGAGCCTGGCCCCCCACTCCATCGCCTCGGTCCAGTCACCGACGTCGCCGTCCGGCCACGGCGCGGTGAGGGTGAAGCTGGTCGGCAGCCAGGGCGCGCCCAGGGCCGCGGCCAGATGCGCCGCACCCCCGTGCGCCGACCCGAGGACCACCGCCGGGTACGGCCCCGCCGGATAGTGCCCGGTGATCCACGAAGCCACATCACCGGCGTCCACCCGGTCCACCAGCCCCAGCGGTACGGCCTCGGCGCAGTCCTCGAACGCCAGCGCGGGCCCGCGCAGCTCCGCCGGCAGCCCACCCCGCCGGCCCAGCACCGGCACCCGGTCCAGGTCCTCGCAACCACGCTGCCGCAGGGCCCGCGAGACCGCCTCCAGCAACGGCCGCTCGGGCCCGTCGGGGGCGACGATGCGAGCGGCGGCCAGGGTGGATTTCGCCGGGGATTCCGTCACGGCGAGGCTCCTTCAGGTAGGGGCAGCGGCACGATGGGAACTGCCGGCGCACGCGGCCGGATACCCTGGCCGCCCCGGATCATTCGGCCGCCCCGCACCAATCACAGGACCGACCGGGTCAGCCGTCCACGGTGAGCCGGGAGACCTCGGTCAGGACCGCCCGGACGTCGCCGGTGCGTCGCAGGATGCGGCGCTGCCGTTCGGCGCCGGTGCCCTCGCGGCGCAACCGCTGCAGTCCGGCGCGGACCTCGGCCAGGTCGCCGTGGCTCTCCAGCGCCGGCGTGACGGCGCCGACGAGGTCCTCGACCAGCTCCCAGGCCGGCCGGGC
>NZ_JBEZGQ010001293.1:0-2039 GCF_040650095.1 Actinoplanes sp. NPDC048791
GCCGGCCAGCCGGGCCGTGCGCCGGCCCTCGGCGAGCCGGCGAGGACACCCTGCAGTTCCTCCAGGCGTACTGGTGGACCAGCAACGGGCGGACCTTCCTGCAGACCCAGGTCGCCACCTCCGCCTCCGACGACCCGGACGTCGAGATCACCGTGGCCTGGACGACCGCCGACGGCACCACCGGCAGCTACCCGCTCTACCGCTTCGAGGACTCGGGCGAATACCAGTACCACGTGGAGGTCCCGCAGCGGCTGCCCGCCAAGCCGGTCAAGGTCAGCGCCACCTCCAGCCTCGGCGGCCAGTCCCGCGTGGTCACGCCTACGGCCTGGCCGAACGCCACCCCGCCGCCGCTGCCGACGGGCTACCAGAAGGACTTCATCGACGCGTACATGACGCCCATCGACATCAAGGCCCGGATCAAGCGGCTGGGCCGGCAGTACGACGACCTGGTCGACGTGGTCGATCTGCCGCGCCGCACCCAGGGATACCGGCGCACGGCGGCGGCTTACCTGGGCGACCCGGCCGCGGCAGCTGTCGTGGTGGAGTCGGTCAAGTTCGGTGATCAGGGCATGAACGGCGTGCAGGTGCGCACGGTGGACCCGGGGCGGGCGAACAGGCCGCTCGGTGCGACGTACCGGGACCGGGTGCTGACCGTGTCGCTGGCGACCGACGCCGGCGGCAAGGTGATCAGCACGACCGACGACGTGGCCGCGTTCATCACCGCGCGCTACCCGCAGCGCTTCACCGCGTTCGTCGAGGAGGGTTCCGCGGGCGTGCCGATGCCGGTCACCGGCCCGGCCCGCCTCGACGACGGCCTGGCCGGCAGCGAGGTGCCGCAGCGGCCGTGGACGGTGCAGGCGCTGCGGATCGGCGCGGTGCGCGACGGCTCCAAGGTCGGCGTGCTGGCCTACTCGCAGGAGCACGCCCGGGAATGGGCGACGCCGCTGGTCACGCTGGAGTTCGCCGAGCGCCTGCTGGCCAACTACGCGACCGACGCGGCGACCCGCGAGCTGCTGAACTCGGTCGAGGTCTTCGTCATCCCGACGGTCAACCCGGACGGCGCGAACTACTCCTTCAACGACTACAACTTCCAGCGCAAGAACCTGGTCAACCACTGCACGGGCGCATCCCGCGACCCCGCGCTGCGCAACTCGTGGGGCGTCGACATCAACCGCAACTACACGGTCGGCTCCTACTTCGACGGTTACGTGGGTGGCAGCCCGAACTGCCTGTCCGGCACGTACGCCGGCACCGGCGAGCTGTCGGAGGCCGAGAGCAACAACGTGATCGCGCTGGCCAAGGCCAACCCGCACATCAAGTACGCCCTGAACGTGCACAGCTACGGCGGCTACTTCATGTGGTCACCGGGGGCGTACAAGGCGGCGGGCCGGGTCACCCTGCCCCGGCCGTCGATCGACGAGGCGAAGTACTTCCTGGACAGCGCCCGCCGCATCGTCGGGGCGATCTCGGCCTCACGCGGCACGGTGACCTGGCCGGCGTACACGGGCCCGGTCGCCGACGTCCTGTACTCGGCGGCGGGCAACTCGGCCGACCAGCTCTACTACGAGCTGGGCATCGCGGCCTGGGACTTCGAGGTCGGCAACGACATCTGGAACGAGGACACCCAGCAGTGGGAGGGCGTGGGCTTCCAGCCCCCGTTCACCGAGGCCCACGCCGAATCCCAGGAGTACGCGGACGGCCTGCTCGAACTGGTCCGCATCGCCCGTGACAGCGCGGCGGCCACCCGCTAGGAGGAAGGGGCGTCCGGCCGGGTGCGGGCGGCGAGCTCCCGGACCACCTCGACGAACAGGTCGATGTCGGCCTCGGTCGTGCGCCAGTTGACGATCGCCGGCCGTAGCGCCACCCGGCCGCCGTAGACGGTGGTGCCGCAGAAGACCCGGCCGTCGGCGATCAGGGCTTCGCCGACGGCCCGGTTCCACCGGTCCAGATCTGCGTCGGCCAGGCCGGGTTCCGCGACCCGGAAGCACACGATGCACAGCGGCACGTCGGCGAGGCGCTCCAGCTCGGGCGCCTCGTCG
>NZ_JBEZGQ010001294.1:0-2035 GCF_040650095.1 Actinoplanes sp. NPDC048791
CGTCGCTTGAACTGACGGCGTCGGTGGCCGGCCGGTGGCCGAATCCTCGGCTGGACCGATGGCGTGGGCGGCTGGCTCCGCGGCCGATCCCTCGGCTGGACTGATGGCGTGGGTGGCCGGCTCGGCGGCCGAATCCTCGGCTGGACCGACGCGTGAGCGGCCGTCCGCCGGCTGATTCTTCGGCTGGCCGATGGCATGGTCGGCGGCTCGGCGGCTGATCCCTCGGCTGGTGGCTGGACCGGCATTGGTGGCCGGATCCGCGGCCGTCCGGCGGCCGTCCCGCGGCTGAGCCCATTGCGTGGCGGCGAGGTTCTGGTTCTGTCCCGCGAATCATGCGCAGCGATATTGGATGACGCGTCGGGGCCTGGACGTGGCGCGCGGGATGCGAGCAACGGCGGACGGGCTGTGCTCCAGCTGTTGCTTCCGGCGCGGCCGTCCCTGGCCGCGCTTATCGCACCCGGCCGGGCCACCGACACCCCGCGGCATCCCGCTGCTCGTGCAGGTTTGCGGCGCTGTCCCGCTGGGACTGGCCGGACGCCGACCCGGCGCCGCTTCGCTGGCCGACGACACCGAGCCACCCCTCGGTCGGGCCGAAATGCAGGACCGGCCACCCGCCGTCCTCGACGGACATGATCGGCGGGTAGACCCTGGCCCGGCGGCCGATGCCTCGGCTGGACCGACGGCATGGGCGGGGACCGGGGCGATGCCTCGGCTGGGCCGACGGCGTGGGCGGGGACCGGCCCGGCGGGCGATGCCTCGGCTGGCCCGGCGGCTGATTGCTCGGCTGGACCGGTGGCCTGGGTGGCGATCAGCCCGGCGGCAGATCCCTCGGCCTGGACCGGCCGCCCAGCCCGGTAGCTGCGAAACTCCAGCCCCGGACCTGCGGTTGCCCGACCCCGGGACGCGTAAGGGAAAAGGACCCCTACCGATCCGCCATGCCGGCCCGCCGGCGAAGGGCCGAGACATCCGTGACCACGATGCGGCGGCCTTCGGTGCGGAGCCATCCGCGGCTGGCGAACGAGCCGATCGCCTGGTTGACGCTCTGCCGGGAGCCGCCCGCCATCTCCGCCAGCTGGCTCTGGTTGAGCTCGATCGTGATCATCGGGGCCTGGCTCTCGCCGGCCAGCCGGACCAGGGTCTTGGCCACCCGGCCGGGCAGGTCGAGGAAGACGTGGTCGGCGTTCTGTTCGGTGAGGCGGCGGATCAGCGCGCCCACCGAGCGCATCACCGCGTCCAGGATGCGGGGGTTGGAGTGGACCAGGTCGATGAATGCCACGCGGGACAGGGCCAGGGCCTGGCTGTCCTCGATCGCTTCGGCCGATGCCGAGCGGGTCAGCGCGTCCAGCAGGGAGACCTCGCCGAGGACGTCGGGTGGGCGGACCACGGTCAGGACCGCGCGTTCGCCGGTCGGCGCCGTACGGAAGACGGCGATCGCGCCGCGGCGCAGGATGATCAGGGAGTCGCCGGGGTCGTGCTCGACGAAGAGGATCTGACCTTTGCGGTACGTGCGTGGCACCGCGGCTGCGATCACCCGCTGGCGGACGTCCGGCTCCAGCCCGGCGAACATCTCCACGCCTGTGAGCGCGTCTCCTTGCTCTGCCAGTCGATGATCCACGGTCAGTCCCTCCCCGATCGGGACCCCCGTGGACACAGTTGTCCGGCGCCGGCCCCACGACGCGAACGATCACTCTTAGCATGAAGAGCCACGTCGACGCCATTTGATACATCCAGCAGACGCGTACGATCATCCCGCTTGCGTAGCTATCTGTACACCCTCTAATCGCCCGGCGTGACTATCGCCCACGGTGTCCGTCGTCATTACGGTCTGTACCGGGATAATCGCCGCCGTGCCGGATGACGACCTTCTTCGATCGACTTTGCGCGACCAGTGGCACCTCGTACCCGCCGAGATCACGGCGCTGCCCGGGGGTCTGCTCTCGCACGGCTGGGACGTGACCGCGGGCGGCGAACGCTTCGTGGCCCGCCTGGCCGACCCCGCCGCGCGCCAGCCGGTCGAGGCGGGCCTGGCCGCCGC
>NZ_JBEZGQ010001295.1:0-2035 GCF_040650095.1 Actinoplanes sp. NPDC048791
GCGAGGTCCTGGCGGCGATCCGCGAGTCCGAGGGTGACCTGGCGGCCGTGCCCGAGGCGGCGATCGGCCCGGCGACGTTCGAGCTGGCCCGCCGCGGCCTGTACGCCGAGCCGACCAGCTCCATCGTGGTCCCGGCGATCCGCGAGTTCGTGCGGCGCGGCAGTCTGCGCCCAGGGGAGACGACCGTGGTCATCCTGACCGGCTCAGCCCTGAAGGCCTCGGACGCGGTCGGCCGCCTGCTGACCGTGACCTGATCGGCCGTTCGCTGCTCGGGCCCCCCGCTCACTGCGGGCCGATCCGCGGCCACCGGGGCCCGATCCGCGGATCGCGCTTTGGGGCGACTACGTCCCGGACTCCTCGCCGGATGGGCGTCGCGCCGCCACCGGCGGTATCGCCCTACTGCGCGGCGGCTTAGGGATTTCCAGAAGATCGCAGCTCTTAGGTTGTACTGCGACCGTTCGATTATGCGCCGCCGCGCCAGCTGATCTCCACGGTCGAGGGATCGAAAACGCGCCGGCCGCTACCCACCGGGAGGAGCCGCACCGCGCAGATCGCCCGCACGACGGCTTGGCGTCTGTCGAGGTCCGACATGTGCCGCCAGACCTCGCCCGGTCGGTCGGCGGCCAGCAGTGGGCCCAGCGCGTTCCCGCGACCGGCGGCGGCCATTGCCCCCTCGACATCACCGAGCCGTGCATCGATTCTCTCGCGGACCTCGCGCAGCTCGCGAAGGTTGATCTCACCGTCGGCGTACAGCCTGAGTGCACCCTCGCGGCGCTCGCGCAGAGCCATCGCCTCGATACGTAGCTGACCGGCGTTCTCCGTGTCCGGCCCGTCGGTGGCGAGCATGTCTCCGACGTCCGGCGGTCCAAGCGCTCGACGATCACGGCGACCACGAACGCGTCGACAGGCTCGGCGATCCGTGACATCCGGCAGTCCGGACACCGGTAGATTCGGCGGGCCCCGCCATCGACGTAACGTTCGCGGTAGGTGCTGATCATCGTTCGCCCAGGATCGCAGCGACCGCACTCGTACAGGGCCGTGCCGAGCCATCGCCGTGCACCACCGCGGCTGTTCGTCCTGCGGCCCGGCTCGGCGAGTAGGTCGAGGGCTGCGCGGTAGACCTCTTCCGACACGATCGGTGGCCAGGTGGCCTGACCGATCACCTCGCCACGGTACGTGCGGATGCCGGCGTTGCGGGCATTGCAGAGCATCACGCGGACGGCATTGTGCTTCCAGTCGCCGCCCATCGTGGTGCTGTATCCGGCCGCATTGAGGTCGGCGGCGATGCCGGACAGCGTGCGGCCGCCGAGTAGCGACTCGTAGGCCTGCCGGACCGCAGGCGCCTCGCGTTCGTCGACTTCGGCGCCGTTGCGCGAGTATCCGAACGCCCGCCGGCCACCGGCCGGCGCGCCCCGCTCGGCGCGCTGCCGAGCCTCACGGCGCTGGCGGTCGCTCTTGGCGTCAACCTCGTGGCGGCTCACCGCGCCCAGCAGGCGAGCAACGAGCCGGCCGCTGGGCGTGGAGAGGTCGAGGTCCGACCCGCGAGCGAGCATGATCGTCACCTCATGCTGATCGCACAAGTCGACCAGACGCTCGAGGTCGGTCAGCCGTCGCACGAGCCGGTCGAGCGCCCAGGCGGCGATGGCGTCCACGTCTCCTCGCTCGACGCTCGCCAGCAGCCGCTCGTACGCGGGGCGCTTGCGCCCGCTGGAAGCGCTGGCGTCGTTGTCGACGTACTCCTCGACGACGACCCCACCGCGGCGATCGACGAGCGCGCGGCAGTCTTCTTGCTGACGCTCGATTCCCAGCGACGTACCGCTGCGGTCCTGCGACAGTCGACAGTAGACGGCCGTTTTCACAGTGGGTAGTCTACGGCATTAGCGGCACGCATAGACGCAGCCGCGGGTGATCGTGACCGCCTTGCGGTAGCGCAGGATCAGCACCACATCCATGCCGTCGCATCCTGCCAGGCGCGGGGACGGCCCGGTGCGCGCCGGGCCGCCCCCCAACCGGTCAGCCCACGGGCACCGCCCCC
>NZ_JBEZGQ010001296.1:0-2035 GCF_040650095.1 Actinoplanes sp. NPDC048791
CGGGCACCGCGCCGAAGCCGACGACCACGAAGGTGGCCAGCGCCGTGCGGACCACGGGATCGGCGGCCGGGCCCCGGACCGCGGCAGCCAGCGAGCTGTCGTCGGCCGGCGGGGCGCTCGGCTTCGTGGCCGGTGGCTTCTTCGCCGGCGCCTTGGACGACGTCTTGGATGACGCGGGCGCCTTCGTGGCCGGTGCCGGGCGGCCGATGATGCCGGTGATCCAGCCGGTGATGGTGTCGACGCGCCCGCTCAGGTCGACCTTCGCGTGCGGGCACGACGGTCCGTGGCTGACCACCGAGATCAGCACCGCGTCGCCGTCCTGCTGGGTGAAGTAGGGGCCGCCCGAGTCCTGCGAGCAGGGGCTGGTGGTGGAGCGGGGGGCGTGGCCGCGCATGCCGACGTACGCGCGGCTGAGCGAGGCGACCTTGAACTCGCCGGTCTGCAGGTGGGTGGCCAGGCTCGACGGATCGTCGTCGACCGTACGGCCGTAGCCGGCCAGCCGCACGATCGTGCCGACCTTGGGCGCCTTGCGGTTGAGCTTGACCGGGGCGATGTCGGTGATCGGCTCGGCCAGCTTGGCCAGCGCCACGTCGGTCGTCGAGGACTGGCGCACCGCGATGACCTTGACCTTGTGCCCCGCGGTGCCGGACAGGTCGGTGCGACCGGCGGTGGCGGTGGTCAGCCGGGCCACCAGGCGTGAGACGTGGGTGCCGTTGATGTTCTTGAAACAGTGCCCGGCGGTGATCACCCAGCGGGGTGCGACCAGCGCGCCTGTGCAGGAGCTGTCGCGGCGCCCGCCACCGGACTCAGGGATGCCGGTCATGGTGAGCTTCACCGCGAAGCCGTACCGGCCCGGCACGGCGTCCTCGCCGTTGGCGATCGCCGGTGGTGCCGCGGCTGCGCGCGCCGGGGCGCCGGGGCCGAGCACCAGTGCGGCGGCGATCGCCGGCAGCAGCAGGAGCACCAGCAACGTCGTGGCGGAGCGGGGTCGCAAAGGGCGGTCCTTCCGGAGAGCAACTGTGCAACAAGACGTGGGAAACGTATCTTAAGTTGCAAGCGCCAATACAATTTCTCTCCGGAACGGCCTGCTGACTCAGCGCTAAACGCTGGAGGAATGGGCGGCCAGGAACACCCGGGCCAGGTCGGCGAAATCGTCGGCCCGTTCGATCTGCGGCATGTGCCCGGTGTCCGGGAACAAATGGGTCCGGGCGTGCGGAAAGGCCGCGCCTGCGGCGGCCAGGTGGGCCGCCGGCAGGATCAGGTCGCGGTCGCCCCAGACGATCAGGGCCGGCCGGGCATGGGCCGTGACCTGCTCCAACAGGGTCTCCCGCCAGGGTGCGCGGATGCCCCGCAGGGTGCCCAGCTCCCGGGCCGTCTCCAGGAACACCCGGGCATTGTGCGGCCGGGCGGCCACCCGCAGGGCAAGGTCCACCCGCTCCTGGGTCACATGGGCGCGGTCATGGAACAGGCTGCGTTCGATCCGGTACGCGGAGCGAGCATCGATGCGCCGCAACAACGGTTTACCGAGGCCCGGAACGGCGAGAATGCGCAACGCCACCGCCACTTCCTTGCCGAAGCCGGCGCTGTTCACCAGCGTCAGGGTGGCGATCCGCTCAGGAGAATCGGTGAGCATCTTCATCGCCACTGCGCCGCCCAGTGAATTGCCCATCACATGCAGTGGCCGGTCCTCGCCGAGCGCGTCGACGGTGGCCGCCACCCCGTCGGCCAGCCCGGCCAGGGTCACCCGTCCCGGCAGCGGCTCGGACAGTCCGAAGCCGGGCAGGTCCACGCTGATCAGCCGGTGGTCGCCGGCCAGCCGCTCGTGCTGCGGATCCCAGTCCTCCAGGCTGCGGCCGATGCCGTGCAGCAGCAGCACCGGCGGGTGGCCGGGGTCGCCGCTCTCGCGCACCCGGATCCGCCGTCGGCACGCCCACGCCCGACTCCACCGGATCGCCCCGCTCCACCTCACTCAGCCCGCCGAGCGCGAACAACGTCGAGCTGTAGGCCCCCAGGCCCCTCGCTCCGATGACTGAGC
>NZ_JBEZGQ010001297.1:0-2034 GCF_040650095.1 Actinoplanes sp. NPDC048791
GCCCAGGACAGCACCCGGGTCGCCGGGTCGTAGGCGGCGATCGCGGCGGTGCCGGTGATGCCGAGCTGCCGGCTGAGCCCGTTGAGGTGGCGCAGCAGCACACCCGGGTCGCAGATGCCGATGGACAGCCAGGCCACCAGGGCGAACCGCAGGTGGGCCATGCCGCTGGCGGCCTCCAGCCCGTGCCCGGCGACATCACCGATGGCCAGCAGCGTGTGCCCGTCCGGCAGGGCCTGCGCGTGGTACCAGTCGCCGCCGACCTGCACGGCCTTCTCCGCCGGCAGGTAGCTGACCGCGGCTTCCAGGCCCGGCAGCGGAACGGGATCGCGCGGCACCGGCTGGATCAGCCGCTGCAGCTGCCCGGCCAGGCGGTGCTCGGCGATCGCGGTGATCTCCCGGGTGCGCAGCCGGTCGCCGAGCCGCTCGATCTCGGTCCGCGAGTCGACCCGGGCGGTGACGTCCTGCACCACGGCGTAGATCTTCAGCGGTGTCCCGTCCGCGTCCCGGGCGACGTCGGACAGGATCCGCAGATACTTCACCGTCCCGCCCGGCTGGAAGCGGACCGTCACGTCGGAGGTGGCCCCGCTGTCCAGCGTCTGCCAGGCCGCCTCGGCCTGCCCGGCGTCCGCCGGCACCAGGATCGCCGCCTGCTCCGTGCGCGACAGCGGACCCAGGGCGGGATCCCGGTCGAAGATCCGGTACATGCCCGGGGACCACTTGCTGCGTCCGGTCCGCAGGTCGTACTCGGCCCAGCCCAGGTTGCCGAGCAGCTCGGTCCGCTCCAGGCGGCGCTGGTCCTCGTCGAGCCGCTGCCAGCAGACGAGCAGCCCGCCGTGCATCGGGTGCACGCCGATGTCGAACAACGCCTCGGTGACCACGCCGGCCTGCCGCTCCTGATAGCGGAAGCCGGGCAGTTCGGCGGGCTCGCCGGTGGCCTGCGCCCGCAGATACAGCTGCCACAACGGGCCGCCGACCATGCTCGGATACAGCTCGCTGAGCAGCTCACCGATCCGGCTGGCGCCGCGGCCGTGGACGTCGCCGTCATTGCCGCTGACAGCCGCGATGCGGAAGTCGGTGATCCGCCCGGCGCCGTCGGCCACCGGCAGCATCCAGGTGCAGCCGGCCGGGATCACCGCCAGCACGTCCCGCACGACGGCGACCAGGTCGGCCGGCGGACCCGATGACCTCGTCCCCGGCCCGGGCCGGCCGCCGTCAGTCGCCATGCCCAGCAGCCTAACGGTCGGCGCGGGCCACGGAACCCACCGAACGCGGGACGCCTGACGAGGGACCCGGCCGCGCGCAGGTCCACTGTGCTGGGCCCAGCGGGTCAGGCGGCGGGCAGGCGGTAGACCCGGGTGGCCGTGCCCGCCAGCACCTGCGCCCGTTGCGCCGGTGGGTGCCCGGCGAGCGCCTCGAGGACCACGTCGACCCAGCGGGCGTACGGGGTGGCCAGGGTGGCGACGGGCCAGTCACCGCCGAACAGGCAGCGCTCGGGGCCGAACTCGGCCAGCGCGTCCCGCAGGTACGGCAGCACGTCACCCGGCCGCCAGCGGGCCAGGTCGGCCTCGGTGGTGAGGCCGGACAGCTTGCACACCACGTTGGGGAGCCCGGCGAGCCGGCGCAGGTGTTCCCGCCACGGGTCGCGCTCACCGGAGCGGACCGGCGGCTTGCCCAGGTGGTCCAGGACGAAGGTCACCTGGGGCACCAGCGCCACCAGTTCGGTGACCTCGGGCAGCTGGGAGTGCCGGACGCACAGGTCCGCGGTGAAGCCGTACCCGGCGAGCGACCGGACGCCGTCGACGTGACCGGCACTCGTGGCGAAGCCGGGCGGCTCGTCCTGCAAGTTGCGCCGTACGCCGCGTACCAGTGGCATCGCGGCCAGCTGCCGCAGGTCCGCCGAGATCTCCCGGCCGCGTTCGAGATCGGCGTGCGCGACCGCGCCGAGCAGCACAGGCCAGCCGGCGGCGACCTCCTGGACCCAGCGGAGCTCGTCGCGGGCCTGGCCCGCGGCCCGGCCCGCCTCGACGAAGACCG
>NZ_JBEZGQ010001298.1:0-2031 GCF_040650095.1 Actinoplanes sp. NPDC048791
GGTTGATCCGGTGGTTGCTCGGGCGGCTGCGGCTGCTCGGGCTGCGGCCCGGACCGATGGCGTGCCAGTGGTGGGGCTTGCTGCTGACTCCCGGCCCACCTGCGGGCGGTGCCGGGCGAGAACTACCGCGGGTACTAGCCCCGGGCGACGCGGTCGCGCAGCCGGGGCAGGATCTGCTCGCCGTACACCCGCAGGAAGCGGTCCTGGTCCGGGCCCGGCGCGTGGAAGACCAGGTGCTTGAAACCCATGTCCAGGTACTCGGTGACCTTGGCGGCGTGCTCGTCCGGGTCCGCGGAGCAGATCCAGCGGCTGACCGTACGGTCCACCGACAGGGCGTCCGCGCGCCGCTGCATCTCGATCGGGTCCTCGACGCCGGTCTTCTCCTCCGGCGACAGCGCCAGCGCGCCCCAGTACTGGGTGTCGTTGCGCGCCCGCTCCAGGTCCGGGTCGAAGGAGACCTTGACCTCGATCATCAGGTCGACGTCGTCGAGTGACCTGTTCGCCTTTTCAGCACCCTCGCGGACGGCCGGCAGCAGCGTGTCGGTGTAGAGCTCGCTGCCCTTGCCGCTGGTGGTGATGAACCCGTCGGCGATGCGCCCGGCGAGCCGGGTCGCGGCCGGGCCGGAGGCACCGATGTAGATCGGCACCGGCTGCTCCGGCTTGTCGTAGATGGTGGCCAGCTCGGTGCGGTAGAAGGTGCCCTCGAAGGTCACCCGGTCCTCGGTCCAGAGCTGCCGGATCAGGGTGACCGCCTCCTTGAGGCGGGCGAAGCGCTCCTTGCCGTCCGGCCACTTCAGGCCGAGCGGCACCTCGTTGAGCGACTCCCCCGAGCCCACACCGAGGATGACCCGGCCGGGCGCCAGACAGCCGAGGGTGGCGAACGCCTGGGCGACCACCGCCGGGTGGTAGCGGAACGTCGGGGTGAGCACGCTGGTGCCGAGCAGGACCCGCTCGGTGCTGGTGGCCAGCGCGCCGAGCCAGGGCAGCGCGGCGGGGGCGTGCCCGCCGTCGTGCCGCCACGGCTGCAGGTGGTCGCTGACGAACACCGAGTCGAAACCCTGCTGCTCGGCCTGGATGCCGTAACGGAGCAGCTCGCGCGGGGCGAACTGCTCCGCCGATGCCTTGTAGCCGAACCGAATCATGATCCGACCCTATCCCGCGGTGCTACCCGGCGGCCTTGTACGCCTTGCCCGCCTCGGTCGGGGTGGAGGCGTCCTTGTAGAGACCGAAGTCGACGCTGTCGCCCACCGCGGGCAGCCCGAACCACGCGTACCGCTCGACGAAGGAGCGCTTCTCCATGCCGGTCGTGGTGCCCTTGATGAAGGCCGCCTCCTGGGCGCCCGTGGGGTACTTCGGGGAGCCGGTGAAGTTCATCAGGCCGTACTCGGTGACCCAGACCGGCAGGTCGTAGCGGGCGTGGACCGCGTCGACGTAACCGAGGAACTGCCCGACCGCGGCGGCGCTGAAGTCCGAGCCGTACCAGTGCACCGTGATGAAGTCGACGCGCAGATTTTTTTCCTTCGCGCCCTTCATGAACCGGTCCAGCCAGCCGCCGGCGGTGTCGCCGCCGTAGGCGACGGCCGGGCTGCCCAGCCGCAGGCCGGTCTCCTGCAGCTTCGGCCAGGCGGCGAGGGCGTCCTCGACGCTCATGTTCGCCTGCCCGCCCATGTCCGGCTCGTTGAAGCCGAGCAGCACGTCACCCTCGCGCTTCGCCTTGGCCAGGGTCCCGGCCGTCACGTTGGCCTTGCCCCAGATCATCGGCACGAACTCGACGTCGGCCGGCCCCGGCATGGAGTCGTTGTCGGGTGACCAGTTGTAGTACCAGCCCGCGCCGACATCGTCGAGCGCGCCCATGATCCCGTCGAACTGCCAGGTGCCGACGCCCTTCTTGGCCGAGGTCGCGGTGGCCGGCACCCGCGCGACGGGCGCCTTGGTCTTCTTCTTCGCCGGCGAGGGCTGCGCCGACGGCGACACCGAGGTGGCGCTGGGCGTGGGCGCGGCCGGCAGGGACAGCCGCGGCGTGGGCGCGGC
>NZ_JBEZGQ010001299.1:0-2028 GCF_040650095.1 Actinoplanes sp. NPDC048791
GCCTTGAGCACGTCGGCCGGCACCTCGTCGAGGTCGGGCTCGTTGCGCTGCGGGAGGTACACCTCGGTGAGGCCGGCCCGCTGGGCGGCCAGCAGCTTCTGCTTCACGCCGCCGATGGGCAGCACCCGGCCGGTCAGCGACACCTCGCCGGTCATGCCGACCTCGGCGCGCACGTTGCGGCCGAGCAGCAGCGAGACCAGCGCCGTGGTCATGGTGACACCGGCCGACGGCCCGTCCTTGGGCACCGCGCCCGCGGGCACGTGCAGGTGGATCGGGTGGTCCAGCTGCTCCGGGGAGATGCCGAACTCCTCGGCGTGCGCCCGCACGTAGGAGAGGGCGATCTGCGCCGACTCCTTCATCACGTCGCCGAGCTGGCCGGTGACCGACAGCCCGCCCTTGTCGCCGGGCAGCAGCGAGGCCTCGATGTAGAGCACGTCGCCGCCCATCCCGGTAACGGCCAGCCCGGTGGCCACGCCGGGGACGGCGGTCCGCTCGGACGACTCCGGCAGGAACCGCGGCCGTCCGATCAGGTCCTTGAGGTCGGCGGGACCGATGGTGACGGGCAGGTCCTTGAGAGCGGCCTTGCGGAACGTCTTGGCCAGCAGGCGCTCGAACGACCGTACGCCGGCCTCCCGGGTGTAGTTGGCCGCGATCTCGCGCAGAGCGTCCTCGGTGACCGTCACCTCGCCGGGCGACAGTGCGGCGCGCTCCAGCTGGCGGGGCACCAGGAAGTCGCGGGCGATGGCCACCTTGTCGCTCTCGGTGTAGCCGTCGATCGAGATGAGCTCCATCCGGTCGAACAGCGCCTGCGGGATCGTCTCCAGCACGTTCGCGGTCGCGATGAACAGCACGTCGGACAGGTCCAGGTCCAGGTCGAGGTAGTGGTCCCGGAAGGTGTGGTTCTGCGCCGGGTCCAGCACCTCCAGCAGCGCCGCGGCGGGGTCACCGCGGTAGTCGCTGCCGACCTTGTCGACCTCGTCGAGCAGCACGACCGGGTTCATCGAGCCGGCTTCCCGGACGGCCCGCACGATGCGGCCGGGCAGCGCCCCGACATAGGTACGCCGGTGGCCGCGGATCTCGGCCTCGTCGCGGACGCCGCCGAGGGCGACCCGGACGAACTTACGGCCGAGCGTGCGCGCGACCGACTCCCCCAGCGACGTCTTGCCGACGCCGGGCGGCCCGGCCAGCAGGATCACCGCGCCGGAGCCGCGGCCGCCGACGACCGACAGGCCCCGGGACTCGCGGCGGGCCCGGACACCGAGGTACTCCACGATGCGTTCCTTGACCTCGTCCAGCCCGTGGTGATCGGCGTCGAGGACGGCCCGGGCCGCGTCGAGGTCGACGGCGTCCTCGGTCCGGACGTTCCAGGGCAGCTCCAGGACGGTGTCGAGCCAGGTCCGGATCCACCCCGCCTCCGGGTTCTGCTCACCGCCGCGCTCCAGCTTGCCGACCTCACGCAGCGCCGCCTCGCGGACGTTCTCGGGCAGCTCGGCCGACTCGACCCGGGCGCGGTAGTCGTCGCTGCCGTCGGCCTCGCCCTCGCCGAGCTCCTTGCGGATGGCCTTGAGCTGCTCACGCAGCAGGTACTCGCGGTTGCGCTTCTCGACCGACTCGCGGACGTCGCTGTCGATCTTGTCGCTGACCTCGGACTCGGCCAGGAAGTCACCGGTCCACCCGATCAGCAACCGCAGCCGGGCCTCCACATCGGCCGTCTCCAGCAGCTCGCGCTTGCGGTCGTTGGACAGGTACGGCGCCCAGCCGGCGGTGTCCGCCAGGTCGCCGGGGTCGTCGATGGCACTGACCGAATCGATGACCTGCCACGCCTCACGGCGCTGCAACACGGTGACCACCAGCTGCTTGTACTCGGCGGCGAGCTCGCGGGCGTGCTCGGTGGCCGCGCCGGCCGTGACCGGTTCGGCCTCGACCCACAGGGCCGCGCCGGGGCCGGTCACCCCGCCGCCGATCTTGGCGCGTACGCCCGTACGCAGGACAGCGGCGGGCGACCCGCCGCGGGACTTGCCGACCTGC
>NZ_JBEZGQ010001300.1:0-2027 GCF_040650095.1 Actinoplanes sp. NPDC048791
CCTCGGCCGGCGTCGTGCCGGTCAGGATCACGGCGAACTCGTCGCCGCCGAGCCGGGCCACCGTGTCGCTGCCGGCCCGCACGCAGCCGCGCAGCCGTTCGGCCGCCGTGACCAGCACCCGGTCGCCCACGTGATGCCCGAGCGTGTCGTTGATGATTTTGAAGTCGTCCAGGTCGACGGCGAGCACCCCGGCGAGCGCGTCGGCGTCGGGCTGCCCGGCCGCGTCGGCGATCCGCCGGTGGAACAGGGTGCGGTTGGCCAGACCGGTCAGCGCGTCATGGGTCGCCTCGTAGTGCAGCTGCTCCTGGAACGCGCGGGCGTCGGTGATGTCGCGGGCGTTGGAGATGAGCCCGCGCACGCTCGGGTCGTCGTGCCGGTCGGTGGCCACCACGTCGAGCCAGCGCCAGGAGCCGTCCTTGTGCCGTACCCGGCCCTGCCAGTTACCGCCGGTCCCGGCGGTCGGCAGATCGTCCGGGTGCAGCAGGTCGCGCAGCGCCGTGCCGAGCAGCTCCTCGGGCGCGTAGCCCAGCATCCGGGTCACCGCCGGGCTGGTGAACGTCGTCCGGCCCCGCCGGTCGGTGATCACCGTGAGGTCCGAGGAGTGCTGGATCAGCGAGCGGAACCGGCGCTCCTGCTCGCCGAGCCGGCGCAGCAGCACCGCGTTGTCGACGAACGAGGTGATCTGCCGGCCCAGCACCACCAGCGTGACCAGCAGCGAGCCGAGGACCAGCCCCCAGCTGCGGACCGACAGCCCGTCCTGGGCCAGGCTGAGCAGGCCCGCCGCGTAGGTGGCCAGCGCCGCCGCGTACGGCAGCAGGCTGAACGGCCGCCGCCGGGAGCGCTGCGGCGCGGTGGCGGCGAGCTTCATCTCCACCGTCTGCGCCCGCGGGCAGGCCGCCATGATCACGCAGGGAACGAAGCTCGACAGCATGAACACCGCCGGGTCGGCGCTCGCGGCGAGCCCGTCCACGCCGACGCCGAGCGCGGTCAGGGCCACGCCGACCAGGGCGATGCCGGCCGCGACCGGCCGGAACGGGGCCTCGCCGCCGAGGACCAGCTTGGTGATGCCGAAGAACACGATCAGCATGAGGGCCGCGAGCACGCCGTTGAGCAGCACCAGGCTGATCGCCGCGCCGACCACGGCGCTGAGCATGAACGACCAGATGAAGCCGGCGGCGGCGGTCATCACGGTGGCCGCGTCCAGCCAGAACACCAGGCGTTGCCGGCCGGTGGCCCGGATCGGGTGGGTCAGCATCGCCCACAGCGGCACCGAGACGCCGGCGACGATGAAGACCAGGTGCACGTTGCCGCTGACCAGACCGGTCACCGTCAGGTCGTTGGCCGACTGCACCGTCTGGACGAGGTCGCCGGCGGCGAACAGGACCGCGGCGATGGTCATCGCCCGCCAGAACCGGCGGGTGGTGGCCGACGCGTCCGGGTGCCGGTGGACCCGCCACGAGCCCAGGGCCAGGACCACGTCGAGGGCCACCTGGATGGGCCAGTAGGCGGCGATCAGGACGGGCAGGCCGGCCACCGGCCACGCGTACCAGGCGGCGCCGAGCACGGCGACGGCCAGCAGCGCCTGCATGCCCCGGTCCCGCAGCAGTGCCATCGGCACCGGCGGGGCGGTCCGTCTGCGCGTGCGCGGAACCATCGCCCGTTCCTCCAGCCTGTCGCTCCCGGTCGGGAATCGCAGCCTGTCCATCGTTCGGCGAACCCCGGACTTGAGACATCACGGCCGCGCCCGGCTGTGATGACCGACGCCGCCGGTCCGCGCGACCGACGGCAAGCCGGGCCCCGAACTTCTCAGGTGGCCGCCCGCCCGCCCGATCTCGACGGTGACGTCACCCCGCCAGGCGGTGACCGGAGGCGGGGGAGGGCTCTGATGATCGTCAGGCACCGGCCTTCCGCCACCGTCGTCGTCGGCGTCACCGTGGTCGTGTTCGCCGCCTGGATGGCCACCGGCCTGGGCGGCGATGCCGTGACCCGGGCCGTCTCCGACATCGGCACGGTCCTGATGACCCTGG
>NZ_JBEZGQ010001301.1:0-2025 GCF_040650095.1 Actinoplanes sp. NPDC048791
GCCGCACATCGCGCGCACCCTGGTCGGGCCGGACCAGCGCTGGCTGCTGCCGTACTCGCTGGTGCTCGCGCCGACGCTGCTGCTGCTCGCGGACGTCGCCGGCCGGGTGATCGCCCGCCCCGGCGAGGTGCAGGCGGGCCTGATCACCGCCTTCATCGGCGCCCCGGTGTTCCTCGCCGTCATCCTGCGCCGCCGGATCGTGCCGCTGTGAGACGCCGGATCACCGTCCGGGCGCCGGGCCTCGCCCTCCGCCTCGACCTGCGCACGCTGGGCGTCAGCGGGGTCCTGCTGCTGGCCGTGGCCGCCGTCGTGGTGTGGACCGTCGTCGCCGTCGGCGTGCGGCTGCCGGTCGCCGACATCCTCGAGATCCTCGACGGCGGGGGCCGGCGCGCCGACCGGTTCATCCTGCTCGACCTGCGCCTGCCCCGGGTCAGCCTGGGCCTGCTGGCCGGGGCGGCGCTGGCGATGTCCGGCGCGGTCTTCCAGAGCCTGTCGCGCAACCCGCTGGGCAGCCCCGACATCGTCGGCTTCACCACCGGCTCGGCCACCGGCGCGGTCGTCGCGATCCTCGTGTTCGGCGCCGGGCCGGGCGGGGCCGCGGTCGCGGCCGTCGTGGGCGGTCTGCTCACGGCCCTGATCGTGTACGGGCTGGCGGCGGCCGGTGGTGGCGCGGTCCGGCGCATCGTGCTCGTCGGGATCGGCATCAGCGCGATGCTCGTCGCGGTCAACAGTTACCTGATCAGCCGGGCCCGGGTCGACGCCGCCCAGGCCGCCTCGGTCTGGCTGGTCGGCACCCTGAACGGCCGGACCTGGGAGTACGTGCGCCTGCTGGGCCTGGCCCTGCTGGTGCTCACCCCGCTGCTCCTGCTGTTCGGCCGGCGACTCCAGCTGCTGGAGATGGGCGACGACTCGGCGCAGTCTCTCGGCGTACGGGTGAACCGCTCTCGCCTGGTGCTGGTCCTGCTGGCCGTCGCGGTCTGCGCGGTGGCGACCGCCACGACCGGCCCGGTGGCGTTCGTGGCTTTGGCCGCACCGCAGATCACCCGGCGGCTCACCGGCTCGCCGACACTGCAACTGCTCCCGGCGGCGATCACCGGCGCACTGCTGATGGTGCTCAGCGACTTCGTCGCACAGCGGCTGCTGGCCCCCGCCCAGCTGCCCGTCGGGGTGGTGACCGGCGCGGTCGGCGGGGTCTATCTGGCCTGGCTGCTCGCCGGGCAATGGCGAAAGGGAAACTGATGACCTCGCGGCTGTCCGGGACCGGCCTGACGCTGGCCTACGGCGACCGGGCGATCGCCGCCGGCCTGGACGTGACGATCCCCGACGGCTCCTTCACGGTGATCATCGGACCGAACGCCTGCGGCAAGTCGACGCTGCTGCGCGCCCTGTCCGCACTGCTCACCCCGAAGCAGGGCTCGGTGGTGCTGGACGGCGCGGCGATCGGCTCGTACCGGGCCAAGGAGGTCGCCCGGCGCCTCGGCCTGCTGCCGCAGACGGCCACCGCCCCGGAGGGCATCTCGGTCGCCGACCTGGTGGCCCGCGGCCGGTATCCGCACCAGAAGCTGCTGCGCCAGTGGACACCGGAGGACGAGAACCAGGTCGCCGCGGCGATGGAGGCCACCGGCGTGACCGCGCTGGCGGACCGCGCCGTCGACGAGCTGTCCGGCGGTCAGCGGCAACGGGTGTGGATGGCCATGGCGCTCGCCCAGCAGACCGGCATCCTGCTGCTGGACGAGCCGACCACGTACCTCGACATCGCGTACCAGATCGACCTGCTGGACCTCTGCGCCGACCTGAACGAGCAGGGCCGGACCCTGGTCGCGGTGCTGCACGACCTCAACCACGCCTGCCGCTACGCGACCCACCTGATCGTGATGAAGGCGGGGCGGATCGTCGCGGAGGGCGTACCCGGGGAGATCGTCACCGCGGAGCTGGTCGAGGACGTCTACGGGCTGCGGTGCGAGGTCATCCCGGACCCGCAGACGCGGACGCCGCTGGTGGTCCCGGCGGCCCGCGCCGCGCGGG
>NZ_JBEZGQ010001302.1:0-2021 GCF_040650095.1 Actinoplanes sp. NPDC048791
GCCAGCCCGAGCAGCGGGCGGACGTCCTCGTCGACCACGCCGCCGGCCTGCACGTTCACCGCGTCCGGCACGAACTCGCCCTGCAATGCCAGCTTGACGCTGCGGGCCACCGACAGCCCGGCCTTGTCCTGCGCCTCGGCGGTGGACGCGCCCAGATGCGGGGTGACCACGACGTTGTCGAAGGCGAACAGCGGGGAATCGGTGGTCGGCTCGGTGACGAACACGTCGATGCCGGCGCCGCCGACGCGGCCTTCGGCGAGCGCGTCGGCCAGCGCCCGCTCGTCGACCAGGCCGCCGCGGGCGGCATTGATGATGCGCACCCCCGGCTTGACCGTGGCCAGCTCCTTCTCCCCGATCAGGCCCAACGTCTCCGGGGTACGCGGCAAGTGGATCGAGATGAAGTCGCTCTCCCGCAGCAACTCGTCCAACCCGACCAGCCGCACGCCCAGCTGCGCGGCCCGGGCCGGCTGGATGTACGGGTCGTACGCGATCAGCCGGGTCCCGAACGCGGCCATCCGTTGCGCGAACAGCACCCCGATGCGCCCGAGCCCGACCACCCCGACGGTCTTGCCCTGCACCTCGACCCCGGTGTACTTGGCGCGCTTCCACTCGCCCCGTTTGAGCGCGGCGCTGGCGGCGGCGGTGTTGCGGGCCACGGACAGTAGCAGGGCAATCGCCTGCTCGGCGGCCGAGACGATGTTGGAGGTCGGGGCGTTGACCACCATGACGCCCCGCGCGGTGGCGGCGGGCACGTCGACGTTGTCGAGACCCACACCGGCCCGGGCCACGACCTTGAGCCGCGGCGCGGCGGCAACCGCCTCCGCGTCGACCTTGGTGGCACTGCGCACGATGACCGCGTCGGCGTCGGCCAGGGCGGCGAGCAGGGCGGCCCGGTCGGTGCCGTCCACGTGGCGGACGTCGAAGTCGTAGGCCAGCACGTCGATGGCGGCGGGGGCCAGTTCCTCAGCGATCAGTACCACGGGAGTCATACGTCTCCACCTGTTGTCTCGCAGGCGGCCGGCCGCCGACCTTTCCGCGATCGTAGGGTGTGCCGGGACCATTACGGCATGTCATCTCATGGTGACCGGCCTCACACGTACGAAATACCCGGAGCCCTTTCTGTCGCACCGGACCGCTAGCCTCCTCGGCATGTCCCAAGCACCGGCCGAAGCCGAGGAAATCGACGAGGATCACGGCTCCGCGATCCCCGAGCCGCCCCGGCGGGTGCCGTTCGGAGTGGCCGTCACCACGGCCCTGCTCGGCCTGCTGTCGGTGCTGCTGCTGGTCACGGCCCTGGTGGCGTTGTCAGCCGGCTCGTTCCGGCAGAGTGTCGGCGAGGCCACCGCGCAGGGGCTGGCTGTCGCGCTCGTCGCCGTCTGCGCAGCACTGGTGGCCGCGGTCGCGTGGTCCTTCGTCCGCGACGGCATCACTGTCGGCCCGATGATCGTCGGCGGCCTGACGCTGGTGGCCGGACTGATCATGCTGGTCGCCGGAGTGGCCGGGAGCGACCCCGACACCGAGGTGCTGCGGCTGGGCGTGCTGGCCCTGGTGGTCGGCCTGGGCGTGCTGCTGGTGCCACTGCTCGGACAGGCCCCGGCCTACCTGGCAGCCCGCCGGGTGTGGTCGCGCGCCGAGCGGGACTGGCTGCACGAGCTGACGACGCCGGAGACTCAGCCGCAGCCGCAGTGGGGGCCCGGGCACTACCCGCCGCCTCAGCAGCCGCAGTGGGGCGGGGTGCCGCAGCCGCACTATGTTCCGCCGCCCGGCTATCCGGGGCAGGCCGGGTTCGCTGCACAGCCGGGTTACCCGCCGCAGTACCAGTATCCGCCGCAGCAGGCGCAGGGCTGGGGCGCGCAGCAGCATCAGGCGTGGCCGGAGGCAGTGGTGCCGCCGTGGTCCGGGCAGCAGCCGCCGGCGCAGCCCGCCTCGGGCCCACCGGCGGCGGGCGTCACGGCGCAGCCACTGGCCGGCAGCGCTACCGGCCAGGCGGCTACAGGGCATGGCGGCCAGCCGCAGCGGAT
>NZ_JBEZGQ010001303.1:0-2017 GCF_040650095.1 Actinoplanes sp. NPDC048791
CCACACCGCACCTCGTCCCCCGTCGCGTCGCTGGACAGGTGGACGCCGCCCTCGCTGACAGCGCCTCCCACACCAGCAGGATCGCCACCGGGCTGACGATGCGCTGCCAGCGCAGCCGCCGGGTCTTGCTGACCGGGCGCGGGCGCACCGCCACATCCGGTGCCGTGGCGACGGCGGTCATTGCAGCTCCGCGGTGAACTGGTCATCGATCCGGGCCTTCATGTCGACGCTGCCCGGGATCAGTTTGAGCTCGGTGAAGCCGTCCGCGATGCTCTGCAGCTCGGTGCCGACCTCCGGGGTCAGCGGGGCCAGCGGCTGGGCGGCGCGGGCCAGGGCCCGGGTGGTCACCGCCTCGTCGATCTTCAGCTCCGGGGCCAGCACCTTGGCGCGTTCCCCCGGGTTGGCGATGCCCCAGGTCGTGGTCTTCTGGTACGTGTCGAGGAACGTCCGGATCTGCGGCGCCTTGTTCTTGACGGCGTCCGGGTGGACCAGGATGTACTCGCGGTTGTTGGCCAGCCCGGTGGCGTCGGCGAGCACCTGCACCCCGGGCTGCTCGGCCAGCGCGAAGTACGGGTCCCAGATGATCCACGCGTCGACCTGATCGTTGTCGAACGCGGGCCGTCCCTCGGCGGGCTTGAGGTACTTCACGTTGATGTCGGCCAGGGTCATCTTGTTGGCCTCCAGGAGCTTGACCAGCAGCCAGTGCACGTTCGACCCCTTGTTGAGGGCGACGGTCTTGCCGCGCAGGTCGGCGAAGCTCTGGTAGCCCTTGGCCTGCTTGACCAGGACGGCTTCGCCCTTGGGGATGGGCGCGCTGGTGCCGACGATGGCGAAGGGGATCTTGGCGGCGGCCGCGAAGATCGGCGGGGCCTCGCCGGTCTGGCCGATGTCGATGGCGCCGGCCTTGAGCGCCTCGGTGAGCGCCGGGCCGCTCTCGAAGAGCGACCACTGCGCGTCCGGGGCGGCGGCCCGGGCCTTGACCAGGCTCAGCCCGCCGAACCGCTGGTAGCCGATCCGCAGGGGGCCGTTGTCGGCCGCGCCGGCCCCGGCGTCGTCGTCGGCGCACCCGCCGAGCGCCACCGACACGGTCAGAGCCAGCAGGGCGGCGATCGCACTCCGTCTATGCATGGCCGTCACTCTATCTAGCCGATAGGAGATATGGGTACCCTGGGCCCATGACGTCGCTCGACTTCCACTGGTTCCTGCCCACCAACGGCGACAGCCGCGACATCGTCGGCGGCGGGCACGGCACGCCGGTCGGCTCCGCCGGGGGCATCCGCCCGCTGACCATCGGCTACCTCGGCCAGATCGCCCGCAGCGCCGAGCAGCTCGGCTTCGTCGGCGCGCTCACCCCGACCGGCGCCTGGTGCGAGGACGCCTGGCTGGCCACCGCGATGCTCACCGAGGTGACCGAGCGGCTCAAGTTCCTGGTCGCGTTCCGGCCCGGGCTGATCTCGCCGACCCTCGCCGCCCAGATGGCCTCGACGTTCCAGCGGCTGTCCGGCAACCGGCTGCTGCTCAACGTCGTCACCGGCGGCGAGTCCAGCGAGCAGCGCGGCTACGGCGACTTCCTCGACAAGGACGCCCGGTACGCCCGCACCGACGAGTTCCTCGGCATCATCAAGGCCCTGTGGCGCGGCGAGACCGTCGACCACGTCGGTGAGCACCTGCGCGTCGAGGGCGCCCGGCTGAGCCGCCTGCCCGACCCGGCGCCGGAGATCTACTTCGGCGGCTCGTCGGCCGCGGCCGGCCCGGTCGCCGCCCGGCACACCGACGTCTACCTCACCTGGGGCGAGCCGCCGGCCCAGGTGGCGGAGAAGATCGCGTGGATCCGCGGCCTGAACCCGGCGCTGCGCTTCGGCATCCGGCTGCATGTCATCGCCCGCGACACGGCCGAGGCGGCCTGGGCCGAGGCGGACCGGCTGCTGCAGGGCGTCTCGCCGGCCGACATCGAGGCGGTGCAGGCGGGGCTGCGGCGCAGCGAGTCCGAGGGCCAGCGGCGGATGCTCGACCTGCA
>NZ_JBEZGQ010001304.1:0-2016 GCF_040650095.1 Actinoplanes sp. NPDC048791
CGGCGCAGCCGGCCGGGCATGCCGGGCATCTCGCCGCGGCGGCCCCGGCCGGTCTGGCCGGTACGCCCGCCGCGGCGCTCGACGGGCTGCTGGCCGCGGGCGTGCACACGGTGGCGATGTTCACGGTGCTGGCGACCTGCGCCGTGCTGGTCTACGAGTTCGTCGGCCTGAGCGTGCTGCGCCGGGCCTGGTTCAACGTGGACAAGCTGTGGGCCGCGGTGATGGTCGCGGCCGGCGCGCTGACGATCGCCCTGACGGCGTGAGGCCTGTCCCGCCGAGCGGCGGGACAGGCCATCAGGTCAGCGCCGGGGATGCACCACGCCCGCGGCACCACCGCCGCGCCGGGCCGGCTCGGCACTGGCGATCAGCTTGCCGCCGCGGCCGAACTCGATCGCGGTGGCCGCGCCGATGTCGGCCACGGGCGGCTGGAACGCGTGCCCGAGCTCGCCCAGGTCGTCGCCGTACTGCGCGATGAACGCCGGCTCGGCCTGGACGGCGGCGGTGTTGCGCTGCGACGCCCGCGGAGCTGCCATCGCTTCGGGCAGGGTCATGCCCAGATCGAGCCGGTTGACCAGCACCTGGAGCACGGTCGTGATGATGGTCGCGCCGCCGGGCGAGCCGAGGGCCAGGAACGGCTTGCCGTCCTTGAGCACGATCGTCGGCGACATGGAGCTCCGGGGACGCTTGTTCGGGCCGGGCAGGTTGGGGTCGGGCGCGCTGCCCTGCGTACCGGTGAAGTTGAAGTCGGTCAGCTCGTTGTTGAGCAGGAAGCCGCGGCCCGGCACGACCATGGCGTTGCCGCCGGTCTGCTCGATCGTCAGGGTGTATTCCACGACGTTGCCCCAGCGGTCGGCGACGGTGAGGTTGGTCGTGCTCTGCCCGTCCTCGACCTTGCCGCCGACGCGCGCCGGCGTGCAGCCCGAGGCGCTGAGGTCGCCCGGCGGCACCGGCTTGGGCAGGGCCTGCGCGGGGTTGATCTGGCAGGCCCGCTGGCCCGCCCACCGGTCACTGATCAGCCGGTCCAGCACGGGCTGCGGCGTGTAGGCGCCCACGTAGCGGTTGCGGTCCGCGAAGGACAGCGCGGACGCCTCGAGGTACTGGTGCAGGGCCTGGGTCATGGAGACCTCGGAGAGGTCGGTCCGCTCCAGGATGTTCAGCGCCTCACCGACCGCCGTGCCGCCGCTCGACGGGGTGGACATGCCGTAGACGGTCAGGCCGCGGTAGCCGGACTTCGTCGGGGCGGGGAACCGCAGCCGGTAGTTGGCCAGGTCGGACAGGCGCAGGTCACCGGGGCGGATCGGGTACGCCCAGGGGGCGGCGGGGTCGTCGGCCACCGGCGGGTGCTGCACGGTGCGCACGATGTCGGCGCCGACGGGACCGCGGTAGAAGACGCCGGTGCCGCGCCGGGCGATCAGCCGGTAGGTGTCGGCCAGGTCGGGGTTGCGCTGCACGGAACCGACCGCGGGCGGGGCACCGCCGGGCAGGTACAGCTCGCGGGTGGAGCCGAACTGGGCGAAGGGCGCCGCGTTGTCGGCGATCTGCTGCCGGAAGGTGGCGTCGACGGCGAAGCCCCGGTCGGCGACCGTGGCGGCGGGCTGCAACAGGCTGCCCAGGGAGCGGGTGCCCCACTTGCCGGTCGCGGCCTCCCAGGTGGCCAGGGTGCCGGGGGTGCCGACGGAGAGGCCGCTGACCCGGGCCTCGGCGAAGTCGTAGGGCAGGCCGTCGGCCGGATCGACGAAGATGTCCTCGGTCATCGTGGCCGGCCCGGACTCGCGGCCGTCGATGGTGTGCACCTTGCGGTGTTTCGCGTCGTAATAGACGAAGAAGCCGCCACCGCCGATACCGGCGGAGAACGGCTCGGTGACCCCGAGGGTCGCGGCGGCGGCCACGGCCGCGTCGACGGCGTTACCGCCGCGGCGCAGCACGTCGAGGCCGACGGCGGTCGCGGTGGGGTCGACGGTGGAGACGGCGCCGCCGTAGCCGGTGGCGGTGGGGATCTGGGGTGGCGCACCGCCG
>NZ_JBEZGQ010001305.1:0-2016 GCF_040650095.1 Actinoplanes sp. NPDC048791
TCGGCGCCGGCGCCGCTGTCGCGCAAGGTCGCGACCATGGCCCGCATTTCCTCCAGCGTGCGCGCGCCCTCCTCCTCGACCCCCTCCAGCGCCTCGACCGCGGCGGCCGGGTCAGTGCCGGCGACCACCCGGCCGGCCTGGGCGCGGATCACCATGGCCGAAACGTGGTGGGCCACCGTGTCGTGCAGTTCCCGGGCGAGCCGCTCCCGCTCGTGGGAGCGCATCCGCTCCAGCTGCCGTTCTCGAGCGGTTGACCAGAACCGTACGGAGGCCCCGATCACCGCGGGCATGAGCAGGAACACGAGGCCCGCGATCTCCTCGCCGACCGGGGTGTCGTCCGTCGCCGCCGAGACCGCGAAGCCCGCGAGGATCACCACGCCGCCCAGCACGATCTCCCGGCCCGATCCCCACCGGGGCAACGCGTACACCAGCACGAGCACGATCAGGCCGGAGTTCAGACCCACCGGTTCCCGCGGGCCCCACAGCACCGTGGCCACCTGGAGCACGATTATGGCGCCGAACGCCAGCGCGACCGTCGCCAGCGGGCGGGTCCGCCGCCACAGCGGCAGGACGGCCAGCCAGACGCCGAACGCCACCGCGACCGGCCGCCACACGACGTTGTCCCGCAGCGTGGCCTCCAGCATCACACCGACCAGGGCCGCGGCGACCAGCGCCCAGTCCCGCCACAACCGGCCCGGGGCATCGGGCGGCCGTGGTTCGGTCCAGAAGTTTCGCAGGTCGTCTCGCAGCACGGTCTCAGCCTAGGGAGCCCACCGCGCCGCGCATCGGCCGAAAGAACGGGGCGTCCCTCCGCCCGGGGGCGGGCCGATCGGCGGCTCCCGGGCCGATGCCCGGAAGCGCCGCCGCGACGACTCTCGTCATCGGCGGTCGTGCGAATGCGGCCGACGAGGTGGTTGGAGGACCCCCATGCTCTCGAAAGCCCTCTCCCGACTGGGTGGCAGCGCCGCCCGCCATCCGTGGCAGGTGATAGCGGCGTGGCTGCTCGCCGCCGCGCTGGCGGTCCTCGCCGCAACCGCCTTCGGCGGCCGGACCGCCGACACGATGACCGCTCCCGGACTGGACTCCCAGCGGGCCGCGGAGTTGATCGAGCGGGCCGGCACCGGCCAGGAGGGGATGACCGCCCAGGTGGTCGTCACCCCCGTCGACAGCGGGGCGTCGTTCTTCGTCGACGGCCCGGCCCGGGCCGCGTTGACGCGGCTGCAGGCCGAGGTGAGGCAGCTCCCGCACGTGCTCGGCACCACCGACCCGGCAGAGGCACTCGGCCGGGGCGCGGACGCCGCCGTCAGGTCCGGGCTGGTGTCGGCCGACGGACGGATCGCCGTCGTCCGCGTGCAGTACCCCGACCAGAGCCGGCTGTCAGCCGACGATCTCGACGCTCTTGTCGACCTCGGGGACCGGCTGCGCGGCGAGGTGCCGCTACGTATCGAGATGGGCGGGGACCTGTTCTTCGCCTTCTCCGGCACCGGCGGCGGCACCGGCGAGCTGATCGGTCTCCTGGCCGCGGCCGCGATCCTGTTCCTGGCGTTCGGCTCGCTCATCGCTGCCGCGCTGCCGATCGGGATGGCGGTCTTCGGCCTCACCGTCGGCGTCGCCACGATGACGGTGCTCGCGCGGGTGATCGAGATCCCGACCTTCGCCCCGGTACTCGGCAGCATGGTCGGGCTGGGGGTCGGCATCGACTACGCGCTGTTCGTGCTCGTCCGGCACCGCGAGTACCTCAAGCTCGGGCTCGATCCCCACGAGGCGGCCGGGCGAGCGGTGGCCACGGCCGGGCGACCCGTCGTCTTCGCCGGCGGCACCGTGGTCGTGTCGATCCTCGGCATGGCGGTCGCGGACGTGCCGTTCATGACGATGGGCGGGCTCGCGGTCTCCATCGTCGTGTTGATCATGGTGGTCGCGTCGGTGACGCTGCTGCCGGCCTTCCTCGGCGCCGCCGGCCCACGGCTGGCCCGGGTCGGCACGCTGGGCCGGCTGTTCGGCCGGTCCGGGCAGCGG
>NZ_JBEZGQ010001306.1:0-2009 GCF_040650095.1 Actinoplanes sp. NPDC048791
GTCCGGCCCCAGAGCGGGGCGGCGTCGCGCGCGGCCTTCACCGCGGCGGCCACGTCAGCTTCCGAGGCGACCGCGACGCTCGTCACGGGAGTGCCGTCCGTGGGGTTCAGTACGGTCAGCCGGCGGCTCCCGCTGCCGGGTGTCCAGGTTCCACCGATGAGTTGTCCGACGTCATGCATGCCTCGCCGGTTGCCCCTCAACAGGCGTCGCAAACGCGGCGTTGTCCTTTATCAGTGCAGGTCGCGGGCCTCTGAAGAAGTGCTGAAGAAGTTGTGAAGAAGTCAGTGATCTAGCGAATAACTCGAAATGGCACGGGTACCCGGGGCGCCATGCGTGTCCTCGGTATCAATGCGATCTTCCACGATCCGGCTGCCGCCCTGGTCGTCGACGGCCAGGTGGTCGCCGCCGCGGAGGTGGAGCGGTTCAGCCGGCGCAAGCACGGCAAGCGGCCGGTGCCGTTCTCCGCCTGGGAGCTGCCCGAGCTCGCCGCCGCCTGGTGTCTGGAGAGCGCCGGCCTCAAGCCCGGCGACCTGGACGCGGTCGCGTACTCCTTCGATCCCGGCCTGACCCGTGACGCCGCCGAGCTCGGCCTGGCCGACCCGTGGGACCACCTGCGGGTCGACTACGCCCGGCGGGCGCCGCAGTTCCTGGCCGCCGCGCTGCCCGGGCTCGACCCGGAGCAGGTCCGCTTCGTCCCGCACCACGTGGCCCACGCCGCGTCGGCCGGCCTCGCCGTCGAGGAGGACAGCGCCGTGCTGGTCCTCGACGGGCGCGGCGAGGTGGCCAGCCACCTGTCCGGCGTCTACCGCGACGGCGAGCTGACCGTCCTCGCCGGACAGGGCCTGCCGCACTCCCTCGGCCTGCTCTACGAGGACCTGACCCGGCACCTGGGCTTCCTGCACTCCAGCGACGAGTACAAGGTGATGGCGCTGGCCTCGTTCGGCACGCCGAAGTTCCTGCCGCTGCTGCGCGAGCTGGTGCACGCCAACGACGACGGCGGCTTCACCGTCGAGCGCATCGACTGGTCCGCGCTGGCCAAGGCCCGCAGCGCCGACGGCGAGATGACCGACGCGCACGCCGACCTCGCCTCCAGCGTCCAGGCCCGGCTCGAGGAGGTCATGCTCGACCTGGCCCGCTGGACCTACGACGCCGCCGGTGGCCCGAAGACGCTGACCATGGCCGGTGGCACCGCGCTCAACTGCGTGGCCAACGCACGGATCGCGGCGCAGGGTCCGTACGAGCGGGTCTGGGTGCAGCCGGCCGCCGGTGACTCCGGCACCGCCCTGGGCGCCGCCCTGAGTGTCTCCCGGGAGGCCGGTCCGGTCGTGCCGTTCACCGGTGCCGACCTGGGCCGGGGCTGGAGCGACGAGGAGCTCGAGGCCGAGTTGCAGCGGGCTGCCCTGCCGTACACCCGGCCGGAGTCCATCGCTGCCGAGGCCGCCAAGGTGCTCGCCGGCAACGGCATCGTGGCCTGGTACCAGGGCCGCAGCGAGTACGGCCCGCGCGCCCTGGGCCACCGGTCGCTGCTCGCCCACCCCGGCGACCAGGACACCCAGACCCGGATGAACAACGTGAAGGGCCGCGAGCAGTTCCGCCCGATCGCGCCGATGGTCCGGGCCGAGCGCTTCGCCGACATCTTCGACGGCGTCTACCCGAGTCCGTACATGCTCTTCGTGCACCAGGTGAAGCCCGAGTGGCGGGACCGGATCCTGGCGGTCGTGCACGTCGACGGCACCGCCCGCGTGCAGACCGTGCACACCGAGTCCGAGCCGCTGGTGGCCGAGATGCTCGCCGAGTTCGAGCGGCTCACCGGGCTGCCGGTGGTCGTCAACACCTCACTGAACACCGCCGGGCGGCCCATGGTGGACACTCCGCGCGAGGCGATGGAGCTGTTCGGTTCCGCCCCGGTGGACCTGCTGGCTCTCGGGCCGTTCGCGGTGCACCGCGCCGCGGCCTTCGGGGGCGGCCGATGACCGGAGTCTCCGTCGTCGTCCCGACCCTCGGCCGGC
>NZ_JBEZGQ010001307.1:0-2006 GCF_040650095.1 Actinoplanes sp. NPDC048791
GCTGCTCATGGCCAACGACGGTGTCGTGGCCGGCCGGCAGGTCGTTCCCCGCGACTGGGTGCGCCGCAGCCGCGGCAGCGACCTGCCCCAGCTGGCGGTGGGCGCGCTCGGCCCGAGCGGCTACGACCACTACGGGTACGCCAACCAGTGGTGGACGCTGGGCGAGAGCTCCTTCAACGCCTTCACCGGCCTGGGCGTGCACGGCCAGTACCTCTTCGTCGACCCCACCGCCGACGTCGTGATCGTCAAGTGCAGCGCCTGGCCCACCCAGGACGACGAACGCCGCGACCGCGAGACCATCACCGCTCTGCGCCGGGTGGCTGACCACTTCGCCTGACCCGTTTCTCCGCTCCTTTCCACCATTTCCGCAATACGGTCCGGGCCCCCGCATGCCCGGATTCACCGTCCTCGAAAGGGATCCGTAGATGAACTCTGCCCGTTTCCATGCCTGGGTCGCCGCTTTTCAGGTGGCACTGCTGAGCACCGCCATCCTGTTCTTCGCGGGCTCACCGGCCAAGGCAGCAGTGGCGCCCGGCACGGTCCTGCTCAGCGTCTCCGCGACCCTGCCGGCCGAGCTCTCCGGACTGGCGACCGCAAAACGCATCGCGTACGTCTCCACGTCCGTCACCGGGAGCACGATCACCGCCACCGGGCTGATCATCACCCCGAAGGCCAACAAGAAGAACAAGACGGTGGTGTGGGGACACGGCACCACCGGGCTGGCCGACAAATGCGCACCCTCGGCCAATCAGGCGGTCTTCTGGCCCGAGGCGCGGGCAGCGATCGCCGCCCTGCTCGCCAAGGGCTGGACCGTGGCCGCCCCCGACTATCCGGGACTGGGCACACCCTCGGCCCACCAGTACCTGATCGGTCTGAGCGAGGCCCGCTCCATGATCGACAGCGTGAAGGCCGCCCGGAACCTGGACAACAAGCTGACCACGGCGTACGCGGTCGACGGGCACTCCCAGGGCGGCCAGGGCGCGCTCTTCGCCGGCCAGATCGCGCCGAGCTACGACGGTCCGCTGGTCCTCAAGGGCGTGGCCGCCATCGCCCCGGTCTCCAACGCCGACATCTTCGCCCCGCTGATCCCCGGCACACCCGGCCAGGGCTACCTGGTCATGGCCCTGTACGGCCTCAACGCGGTGGACCCCTCCTTCAACCCGAACTCGGTGCTCGCCCCGCCGGCCCAGCAGCGCGCGAGCGTCCTGCAGACCGACTGCCTCTACCCGATCCTCGACGCCTACGCCGACCTGACCCCCGCGCAGCTGCTGGTCGGCGGCGAGCTGCCCGACCCGGTGCTCGCCAAGCTCTCCACCTACGTCAACCCGGCGCAGTCCGCTCCCACCGCTCCGGTGCTGCTCGTGCAGGGCACCGACGACGAGGCCGTCCCCTACTTCCTCACCGCCGACGTGCTGGTCGACCAGCTCCGGGCGTACCACACGGCGACCGTGGACTTCGTTCCGGTCAGCGGCGCCAACCATGACGGCGCGGTCTTCGCGACGACCGGCCAGGTCGCCGACTGGATCGCGACGAAGCTCGCCTGAGCACGGCGAGCCGATAACAGGTGACGGCGTCCCAAGCGTCCGCCCCCCGCGTGGGGCGCCGTCACTCCATCCCCTACCAACCGCTCAGTGAGGCAACGTCCATGAACTACTCCGTCAGGCCGCCGGCCCGGTCGTTCGCGACCCGCGCCGGCGCGCTCAAGATGCGTCGCTACCTGCACGGCCGGGCGCTGAGCAGCCCACCGGCCTCGCCGCGGGCCGCGGAACTGTGGGTGCACGGCATGTCCGTGACCCAGCTCAAGGCGCTGGCCTGGGGCTGCACCCCGTACCGCGCCCGGGCGGTCTTCGAGCTCGCCCTGCGGGCCCGCAGCGAGGACGCCGCCGTGACCGCCCTCGGCGTGCTGAGCCGGCTGCCCCCCTTGCTGGAGAGCCGGCTGTTCCACCTGGTGACGCTCTCCTGGGCGGCCATCACGGCGCTGCTCGCCGCCGAGACCACGCGGTCGC
>NZ_JBEZGQ010001308.1:0-2005 GCF_040650095.1 Actinoplanes sp. NPDC048791
GGCCGGCGGCCCCCGGGCAGTCCGCCGAGCGCCCGGCGGGTGATCCGATGCGCGGCATGACCGAGTTCGCCGGGGCGGTCGCGCCGGTCTGGTCGGCGCAGATCGACTCGTCCCGGGTGCAGATGGAGTCGGCCGTCGGCCAGCTGACCGAGAAGTTCGCCGGCATCGTCGACAACCTGGACTCGGTGCTCACCACCTCGTCCGGGGCACTGCACGACGAGAACGCGGTGGCGTTCGACCGCAGCCGGCAGCGCCTGGGCGAGGTCGTCGGCACGCTCAACCACGCCCTGACCGCGAAACGGGCGGCGCTGGAGGAGCTGCAGACCCTGCTGGACCTCAACGACGAGCTGCGGCAGATGTCCGGCGAGGTCACCCGGATCGCCGCGCAGACCAACCTGCTCGCGCTCAACGCGGCCATCGAGGCGGCCCGGGTCGGCACGGCGGGCGCGGCCTTCGGCGTGGTCGCCCTGGAGGTCCGCGAGCTGGCCGAACGCTCGCACAGCACCAGCGAACGCATCTCGGCGAAGGTCGAGGGGGTCGCCGCCGCGATCGGCTCGGTGCTGGCCAGCGCCCGGGACAGCGCCGGACGCGAGGACCAGGCCGTCACCTACGCCAACGAGGAGGTGCAGGCGGTGCTGGAGGATCTGCGGACGGTGCTGTCGGGCCTGCAGGACTCGTCGGCCGAGCTGGAACAGGCCGCCGTCGGCATCCGCGCGGACATCGGCCAGTCGCTGGTCAACCTGCAGTTCCAGGACCGGGTCGGACAGATTCTCGAGCACCTGCGGGACAGCATCGACCAGTTCCCGGGCGTGGTCGCCGAGGCCGGCGAGCGGGCCGGCGAGGGCCGGGCGCTGGACCCGCAGGCGCTGCTGGACACGCTCGCGGCGAACTACACGATGGCCGAGGAGCGCGAGGCCCACAAGTCCGGGGCGCAGGCGGCGCCGTCCGAATCCGAAATCACGTTCTTCTAGGGGAGACGATGGCCAAGACCATTCTGATCGTCGACGACTCGGCCTCGGTGCGGCAGGTCGTCACCATCGCGCTCAAGGGCGCCGGGTACGACGTGATCGCGGGTGTGGACGGCAAGGACGCCCTGACCAAGCTCAACGGCCAGCGCGTCCACCTGATCATCTCCGACGTCAACATGCCCAACATGGACGGGATCACGTTCGTGGCGGAGGCGCGCAAGCTGCCGGCGTACAAGTTCACGCCGATCATCATGCTGACCACCGAGTCCCAGGAGGAGAAGAAGCGCCAGGCCCAGGCCGCGGGGGCCAAGGCCTGGGTGACCAAGCCGTTTCAGCCCGAGCAGATGCTCAGCGCGGTGGCGAAGCTGATCGCGCCGTGACCACCCGGGAGCTGCGCCGGGTCACCCTCGACGGGGAGCTGACCATCATGACGGCGGCCGGGCACAAGGACCGGCTGCTGGCCGCCCTGGCGGGCAGCGGCGGCCTGCGCGTGGACCTGTCCGCCGTCGAGGAGGTCGACACCGCCGGCCTGCAGGTGCTGCTGCTGGCGCGGCGCGAGGCCGAGCAGTTGAGCCTGCCCTTCGAGCTCGCCGCACCCGCCCCGGACGTCGCCGCGGTGCTGGCCCTGGCCGGGCTGACCGCGGCCGAGGAGGAGTGATGTCCGCCGACGACGACATGCGCGAGGCCCTCGACACCTTCGTCACCGAGGCCCGCGACCTGGTGCAGCAACTCGAGGACGGGCTGCTCGAACTGGAGGCGCACCCGTCGGCGGCGGAGACGGTCAACACCGTGTTCCGCGCCGCGCACACCCTCAAGGGCTCGTCCGGGCTCTTCGGCCTGCGGCACCTGGTCCAGTTCACCCACGTGGTGGAGACCGTGCTGGGCTCCGTACGGGAAGGGGATCTGGCGGTGTCGCCCGGGCTGGTCAGCAGCCTGCTGCCGTGCGCCGACCACATCGGGGCGATGATCGAGGGGCTCGCCGCGGGACGGCTGGAGCCGGACGCCGCCCAGGCCGCCGAGGGCGCCCGCCTGCTCGC
>NZ_JBEZGQ010001309.1:0-2002 GCF_040650095.1 Actinoplanes sp. NPDC048791
GCGAAGGCCTCGTTGACCACGTCCCAGGCGTAGATCTTGCCCTTGTAGTGGGTGGCGACCTGGGTGACGTGGTTGATCGCGGCGCTGCGCAGCGCAGTGCCCGACAGCGACTGGGACGTGGTCAACGAGGCCTTCGCCGACGGCGGCAGCGGGGCCCGACGTGATTCCAACCTCCAGCGCACCGGCAACGACTGGATCGAGGCCGCCTTCCGCGCCGCCCGCGCGGCGGACCCGGCCGCGAAGCTCTGTTACAACGACTACAACACCGACGGCGTCAACGCGAAGTCGACCGGTATCTACAACATGGTCCGCGACTTCAAGTCCCGCGGCGTCCCGATCGACTGCGTCGGCTTCCAGTCCCACCTGGGCACCGGCATCGACTCGACGTACCAGGCGAACCTGCAGCGCTTCGCCGACCTGGGCGTGGACGTGCAGATCACCGAGCTGGACATCGCACAGGGCGGCAACCAGGCCAACATCTACGCCACGGTCACCAAGGCCTGCCTCGCGGTGGCGCGGTGCACCGGCATCACCGCCTGGGGCATCCGCGACAGCGACTCCTGGCGCCCGGGTGAGAACCCGCTGCTGTTCGACGGCTCGGGCAACAAGAAGGCCGCCTACACCTCGGTGCTGAACGCCCTCAACGCCGGCGGCGCGACGACCCCGACGACCTCCCCGACCACTCCGCCGGCCACCGGATCGGGCAGCTGCACCGCGACGCTGACCCCCGGCACCGCCTGGGGCGACCGTTACAACTCCACGGTCACCGTGACCGGAGCCGGCGACTGGAGTGTCGTGGTCACCTTCACGGCCCCCCAGAAGGTCTCCTCCGTCTGGAGCGGCACCGCGACCTGGGACGCCAGCGGCACCGTCATGACGGTGAAGGCCAACGGCTCCGGCAACGCGTTCGGCTTCACCACCATGTTCAACGGCAACACCACCGCCCGTCCCCGGATCACCTCGTGCAACGGCTCCGGCGGCGGCACCACCACCTCGCCGACCACGCCCACCACGACCCCGGCCGCCTGCGCGCTGCCCTCGTCGTACCGGTGGAACTCGACCGGTTCGCTGGCCAACCCGAAGTCGGGCTGGGTGTCGCTCAAGGACTTCACCACCGCGCCCTACAACGGCAAGCAGCTCGTCTACTCCACCACCCACGACACCGGCACCTCGTGGGGCTCGATGAACTTCGGCCTGGTCAACAACTTCTCCGAGCTCGGCTCGGCCAGCCAGAACAAGATGAACGCCGGCACCGTCGCGCCGTCGCTGTTCTACTTCGCGCCGAAGAACATCTGGGTGCTGGCCCACCAGTGGGGCCCGACCGCGTTCTCCTACCGCACGTCGACCGACCCGGCCAACGCCAACAGCTGGTCGGCGGCCCAGCCGCTGTTCACCGGTTCGATCAGCGGCTCCGACACCGGACCGATCGACCAGACCCTGATCGGCGACGGCACGAACATGTACCTGTTCTTCGCCGGCGACAACGGCAAGATCTACCGGGCCAGCATGCCGATCGGCAACTTCCCCGGCAACTTCGGCTCGACCTCGACCGTGGTCATGAGCGACACGAAGAACAACCTGTTCGAAGCACCCCAGGTCTACAAGCTCCAGGGCCAGAACCAGTACCTGATGATCGTCGAAGCCATCGGCGCCAACGGCCGCTACTTCCGGTCCTTCACGGCCACCAGCCTGAACGGCTCGTGGACGCCGCAGGCCGCGACGGAGAGCAACCCGTTCGCGGGCAAGGCCAACAGCGGTGCGACGTGGACCAACGACATCAGCCACGGTGAGCTGATCCGTACCAACGCCGACCAGACGATGACGGTCGACCCGTGCAACCTGCAGCTGCTCTACCAGGGCCGCTCGCCGAGCTCCGGCGGCGACTACGGGCTGCTGCCGTACCGGCCGGCGCTGCTGACGCTGCGACGCTGCCCCAGCCAGTACCCGGCCCAGGTGGCCGCCTCGGTGAGGGCGTACCGGGACGCGTCCGCGCGTACCCGGC
>NZ_JBEZGQ010001310.1:0-1995 GCF_040650095.1 Actinoplanes sp. NPDC048791
CGGCTCGGCCAGCGGATCCAGGTCGAGCCGGGCCGCCTCGACCGCGGCCAGGATGGTGACCGCGTGCCCGGCCAGGCGCTGTCCGGCCGGGGTGAGCCGGACCCGCCGGCCGTCCGGCTCGATCAGCACCGCACCGGCCTCGCGGGCCAGCACGGCGAGCTGCTGCGACACGGTCGAGGTGGTGATGTGCAACTCGTCGGCGACGGCTCGCATCGAGCCCAGCCGCGACAGTTCCACCAATAACCGCAGGCGGCGGGTGTCCATCCCGCCATTGTCAGTCAATGCCGAACGGTATGTCCATCATCGGCACGTGGACATGAACGGTGTCCCGGGGTTGTACTTGTCGGCATGCGTTCACAAGCACGGACCGGAGCGTCGATGGCGCTCGCCTCGATGGTCCTCGTCCAGCTGGGTCTCGCGGTCTCCGTCGGTCTGCTCGACCGGATCGGCGCGGAGGGCGCGGCCTGGCTGCGGCTGGCCTGGGCCGGCGTGATCCTGCTGGTGCTCGTCCGGCCCCGGCTGCGCTCGTTCACCCGGGCCAGCCTGCTGAACACGGTCGCCCTGGGCGTGGTCACGGCCGGCGTGACCATGCTGTTCATGGCGGCCATCGCCCGGCTGCCGCTGGGAACCGCCAGCGCGCTGGAGTTCCTCGGCCCGCTCGGCGTGGCCGTGGTGCGGGGCCGGCGCGGCACCAAGCTGTGGCCCGCGCTGGCGGCGGTCGGCGTGGTGCTGCTGACCGAGCCCTGGCACGGCGGCATCGACCTCGTCGGGGTCGGCTACGCGCTGGCCGCGGCGTTGTGCTGGGCCGCGTACATCCTGCTCACCCAGCGCGTCGGGGACGACGTGGCCGGGCTGCAGGGTCTGGCGGTGTCGATGCCGGTCGCCGCGCTGGTGGCCACCGTGGTGGCCGGCCCGGCCGTGCTGGGGGAGATGACCTGGCAGCTGCTGCTGGCCGGCTTCGGCCTGGCCATCATGCTGCCGGTGGTGCCGTTCGCGCTGGAGATGCTGGCGCTGCGCCGGCTCACGACCGCCGCCTTCGGCACGCTGATGAGCCTGGAACCGGCCCTCGCACTGCTGATCGGCCTGCTGGTGCTGGGTCAGGTGCCCGGCTGGGCGCCGGTGGCGGGCATCGCCTTCGTGGTCGCGGCCGGCATCGGCGCCGAGCGCACGGGCGCCCGCTCGACCGGGAAGCACAGTGACGACGAAACCCGCGAGCCTGTGCCGGCCCCGGTGTAAATCATCGCAGAGCGCCGCCGGCGGCCCCGCGGGTGGTTCCCGGCTGTCCCGCATGTCGCGCGTCCTAGCGTTGACGCCCATGACGAACGACGACCTCGCCCGGGAACTGATCACCCTGACCGATGAGGACCGCGACCTGCAGGCCGGCGCGCTGGGCGGGGACCCGGCCGGGCGGCTGGCCCACCGGCGGGTCACGGTGCGCAACGCCGACCGCCTCGCCGAGCTGCTGGACGCGTACGGCTGGCCCACCGTGACCCTGGTCGGCGCGGAGGCCGCGCGCCGGGCCTTCCTCATCGCCCAGCACGCGGACCAGCAGCTCGACCTGCAACGCCGGGTGCTGCCCCTGCTCAGCGCAGCCGTCGCGGCGGGGGAGGCCGACCCGTCGGCGCTGGCCATGTTGCGGGACCGGGTGCTGGTCAACGAGGGCCGTCCGCAGGTCTACGGCACCCAGATCGCCGGGGTGGCCGACGGCGCCCCGGTGCCGTGGCCGATCGAGGACCCGGACGGCCTGGACGAGCGCCGCGCCGAGGTCGGCCTGGCCCCGTTCGCCGTGCACACCGCCCGGCACGCCCCCGCCTGAGACGAGTGACGGCCCGAAAAGGTTGACGGCCCGGAAGATCAACCTTCCGCGGCCCCCGGCAGTCCTTCCCTTCGCACAACACCTGTTGCCTGCCGAAGGGAAGTCCCATGTCGCGCGCCGGTGGCCGTACCGCGGTGCTGGTCCTGACGGTGCTGCTGGCCGGCTGCGGCCCGGTGGGG
>NZ_JBEZGQ010001311.1:0-1992 GCF_040650095.1 Actinoplanes sp. NPDC048791
ACCGCGGCGAGCTCAGCTCGTACGGCGAGACGAACGGCAGGTACGCGGGCACAGCGGGCAAGCCGTCGTTCGCCACCGACGGGCGGGTGTGGCTGGCCGGTGACGCCTTCGGCAAGCCGCGGGTGCAGACGGCCTGGCTGTCCGGGCGGGCCGTGGCCCGGGCGATCCTGGCTCAGAGCACCGGCCTGGCTCAGAGCACCGAGCGGTAGACCTCCAAGGTGTCCACGGCGATCCGGGACCAGCTGAAGTGCTCCACCGCGCGGCGGCGCCCGGCCAGGCCCATCTCGGCGGCCCGGGCCGGGTCCTTGATCAGCTTGGTCATCGCGGCGGCCAGGTCGGCGATGAACCGCTCCGGGTCGACCGGGGTGCCGGTGCCGTCGGTGACCTGCTCGATCGGCACCAGCAGGCCGGTCTCGCCGTCGGCGACGACCTCCGGGATGCCCCCGGTGGCGGTGGCGACCACGGCTGTCTCGCAGGCCATCGCCTCCAGGTTGACGATGCCCATGGGCTCGTAGACCGACGGGCAGACGAAGACCGTCGCGTGGGTGAGCACCTGGACGACCTCGTGCTTGGGCAGCATCTCCTGCACCCAGATCACCCCGGCCGCGTCCCGGGCGTTGCGCAGCTGGATCGCCAGGCCCTCGACCTCGGCGGCGATCTCCGGGGTGTCCGGCGCGCCGGCCAGCAGCACGATCTGGGTCTCCGGCGGCAGGTCGTGACAGGCCCGCATCAGGTACGGCAGGCCCTTCTGCCGGGTGATCCGGCCGACGAAGACCACGCTCGGGCGGTTCAGGTCGATGCCGAGCCGCTCGATGACGTCGGTGCCCCGGTTCGGGGCGTACTGCTCGGTGTCGATGCCGTTGTAGACCACCCGGATCCTGTCCGGGTCGACGCTGGGATAGGCGGTGAGCACATCCCGCTTCATGCCCCCGGAGACGGCGATGATCGCGTCGGCGCCCTCGATGGCGGTCCGCTCGCAGAACGAGGAGAGCGCGTAACCGCCGCCGAGCTGCTCGGCCTTCCACGGGCGCAGCGGCTCCAGGCTGTGCGTGGTGACCACGTGCGGGACGCCGTACAGCAGTTTGGCGGTGTGGCCGGCGAAGTTCGCGTACCAGGTGTGGCTGTGCACGATGTCGGTGCCGTCGCAGCCCGCGGCCATCTCCAGGTCGACCCCCATGGTGCGCAGGGCGGCGTTGGCCCCGGCCAGCTCGGCGGGCTCCGGGTACGCCGTCACGCCCGGTTCGTCGCGGGGGGCACCGAAGCAGTGCACCCGTACGTCGGTGAGCGGGCGCAGGTCACGGGCCAGGTATTCCACGTGCACCCCGGCGCCGCCGTACACCTCCGGCGGATACTCCCGGGTGAGCAGGTCGACGCGCAGATCCCTACCGCTGGAGGTCGAACGTGAGTCGGTCACGTGTCGCAGAATAGTCTCATCCCGGCCGGCCGGCCCGGTTGTCACATCGGGGTGGCGTAGACGACGACATTGTGGTCGTAGGTGCCGTTGCGGAACGCTCCCCCACAGGTGACCAGGGCCAGCTGCGGGCTGGTGTCCCGGCGGAACAAAGCCTCCGGCAGCTTGCTCTTGGCGTAGCTGCGCCGGGCCGTCACCCGGTAGGCGATGGTGCGGTCGCCGGCGCGGACCTCGATCCGGGACCCGACCGCCAGCTTCTCCAGGCGGTAGAGCGCGCCCTGGCCGTCCTCGGCCGTGTCGACGTGACCGGCGATCAGGACGGTGCCGCGCCGCTCGCCGGGCAGCACCGAGCCGATCCACCAGCCGAGCCGGTCCGGGTCGTCCGGCACGTCGAGCGCCCCGTCGCGGGTGACCCCGACCGGATCGACCGGGGCCCCGACGTCCAGCCGGTCGATGGTCACCTTCGTCGGCGTCCACAGGGCGGGGGCCGGGGTCCGCACGGTCGGTGCCGCGTACGGGGGTGCGGACGGGGGTGCGGCCGGCGGGGGCAGCACGCCCGCGTCGGACGGGGCCGAGGGCGG
>NZ_JBEZGQ010001312.1:0-1991 GCF_040650095.1 Actinoplanes sp. NPDC048791
GCAGCCGCTCCGGCGGGATCCGGTCGAGCAGCTCGACGAAGTCGGCGCTGTCGGCGGTGGCGAAGAGCGGTAACCCCCGGCGCACGACCAGCTCGGCGACCAGCTGCCAGTCCGCGGCCGCCGCGGCGTGGGTGAGCGCGGGCAGCGTGTCGCCCGCGACCGCGTGCCATCGCGCGGTCAACTGATGCAGCCGCGCCGCGCTGTCGGGCTCGATCACCCGCAGCCGGTGCCGCAGCGCGGAGCGGAAGGTGCGGTGATAGCGGAACCAGTGGCCCGTGCCGACCGGCTCGACGAACACGTTCTCCCGCGCCAGCTGCTCCAGCATCCGCTGCCCGTCCTGCCGGCCGGTGAGGGCGTCGGCCAGCGCACCGCAGATCCGGTCGGGCACGCTGGTGTGCAGCAGGAATCGCTGGTGAGCGTCCGGCTGGCCGCTCAGCACCTCGTCGACCAGGTAGGACTCGGCGGTCCGGTCGGGCAGGGATCGGCCGTCGACCTGGAGTTTGAGCCGCAGGCCGACCGGCCAGCCCTCGACCTGCCGGACCGTCGCGGCCAGTTGCTCGACCGGCATCCGGCGATTCAGCCGGGTGAGCAGCTCGGTCGCCTCGTCCACCCGGAACCCGAGATCGGCGCCGCCGATCTCGGTGAGGTCACCCGCGACCCGCAACTGGTGCAGGGCGATGCCCGTGGCGTGCCGGCCGGACAGCACGAAGCGCAGGCGCGCGGGCGCGCGGCGCAGAAACCCGCTGAGCTCGTCGAGCACCTGCGGGCCGACCAGCCTGTGCAGGTCGTCCAGCACCACGACGACGGTCCGGCTCAGGCTCGCCGCCCCGATGCCGATCCACCGCTGGAAGCCCAGGTCGCCCGCGGCCGGCGGATTGCCCGGCAGGGCCACCCCGACCGTCGCCATCGCCCGGATGACGTCCGACCAGAACACGGCCGGGTCGTTGTGCGCGTCGTTCAGCGTGAGCCAGGCGATCGGACCGGAGGGCGAGCGGGCCGTGCTCCACGAGGCGGCCAGGGCGGTCTTGCCCCAGCCGGCGCCGGCGGAGATCACCGTCGCGGTGCCGCGCACGCCCGCGTCGATCGCCTCGATGAGGCGGGGCCGCCAGATCTGCCCGGACGGCAGCCGGGGCCGCGCCGTGTCGGCGCCGGTTCCCCGTAACGAAGTCTCGTAGCCGGCCAATTCACGCATCTGCTCCCCCAGCCCTCGGGACCGCTCCTCGAACGACCCGCCGGTGCCACCTGTCAGTCTCGTTCCGGCTGTGTGCCGCAGGGTCTGGGCAGCATCACCACAAGGGCACCGGACCATCGGGGGAACGCACAGTCCGGGTGGTAGTGGTGACAGAACGTGAATGTGGCATCTGGCACCTCCGCAACCGAAACATAGTTCGTCACCCCTGGCAAGGCCCCGGCCGGAAGTGCTCCGGTGCGGCGGTCCCGATCGGCGACGGACGCAAACCCGCAGGTCGCCGTCTTCAAGTCCGGAATGATCAGCCGACCCGAGTCCTGATAGCTCAGTGATCCGGCAGGTGTCCCCCGGCCCCGCGGCGACCGGAACCGGACCGGCCGGACCGGCGACCAACAACCCTGACCTGCTGCAAGTACCTGATTACCGATGGTGACACCGGTCAACCGCACCCGGCGGTATCCCGATCATTGAGACACCGGGCGCCGGACAGTTGCTCATGCCGCGGGAATGAACGCCGGTGACGTCCGCCCCACCCCGGTCGCCGCCGGCCCCGCGGTTCCACACCGGACGGATGAGCACCACGCCGGATCCTCCGGCGCAGGCTGTGGCCCATGCCGAGGGCGGGACCAGACGTCGGGCACCGAGTTCCCCCAGGGCTCGCTGCGCGGCACCGCCCGGCCGACCTGGGCGACATCGGCACCGTGCTGAAGCCGGGCGCGGCCGCCGTCATCCTGGTCTACGAGAACCTGTGGGCGGCGCCGTCGGCCCGGACCCTGCGACGCAACGGCGCCCACCTGGTCGC
>NZ_JBEZGQ010001313.1:0-1991 GCF_040650095.1 Actinoplanes sp. NPDC048791
CGTTGTGCCCGCTTTCCCCCACGGAACGGTATGTGCACGCTGCGTGACTATCGGATCAACTTGGACAACCGGCCAGCACCGCGTTGGCGACGGTGAGCGAGGCGTTGGCCAGGATGAGCGGCAGCGCTGCCGGTGCCACATGCTCCCGGAGCTGGTGCAGGTGTCCCGCGCCGAGCGCCCGGACCCGTTCCAGGTGCGGCTGGACCATGAATCCCTCGACGCCGGCCTGCACCGTGCGGGCCACGGTGGCCCACGAGGTCAGGGCCACCGCGATGGTCACCGTCGCCGTGCCCGGACCCGCGACGGCGCCTATCGCCACCGCGAACGGTACCTGCGGCAGCACCAGAAAGGCCGTGACCAGCCAGCGCAGCACCGCCGCCGGCCAGCCCGCGAGGTAGCCACCGAGGATGCCGACGGCCGCGCCGAGGGCCACTGCGACGATCGCCGCGGTCAGCCCGACCAGCAGCGATGTCGGAGCCGCCCGGACGATCAGGGCCAGCACCGACACGCCGTGCTCGTCGGTGCCGAGCGGAAATCGCCAGCTCGGCGCGGCGAGCGCCGGCGCGGTCTGGCGCAACGGGCTGACCAGCCGGTCGGGCACCAGCACCGGCGCCGCGACGGCGACCACGACCAGGACGCCGAGCGTCGCGGGGCCGACGAGACGGATCGATCGCCGGGCCCCGCTCACCCGTCCGAAACCGTCCTCAACCGATAAGACCGGTAGGGCAGCGCCGGGAACGGGACGACCCGGCGCACTGTGCCCGAAGGGATCTGCTCACACGTCCAGAAACTGGTGCGGTCGGCGTCGGCCCAGCTGTCGAAGAGCATGACGTGTCCGGCGTCGCCCGAGGTGCCCGGGCCGCCGTTCATCACCACATCCCCCGAGCGCAGCTCGCCCGGTCCGATCAGGACGCAGTAGTCGGGCAGCTCGACCGTGGTCTCGCCGGGCGGGGCCAGGCGCCAGGCCATCGAGACGTACCCCGAGCAGTCCAGCCGGTAGCCGCTGACCGGATCGTTGTCGTCCTGGCTGTAGCGCCGGGGCGAAGCCAGCCAGCGATGCGCGCGGGCCATGATCTCGGCCCGGTCGATCGGCGGGGCGGCCGCGTTGCCGGTCACCCGGCGAACAGCGCGCTGCGGTCGGGCGCTGCGAGGACCGCCACGACATCGGTGCGCAGGCCGGCCAACCAACCGGCCAGCACATCGCCCGGGCAGTCGGTCGCTGCCCAATCACGATGGCCCGCGATGGCCGGCACCGACCGCCGCAGACCGCTGATCGGGTTCACGTAGTCGACGGTAGCCGCCGGGTCGATCCGGCACCACCCGGCCAGCACGGCGAGCAGCAGTGTGAGGGTGTGCCGGGCGGCCGCCGTGGGCTCGCGCTGCATGAAGTTGCCGAGCAGAACGATGCCGACATTGCCCGCGTTGTAGCCGCCCACGTGCGACGCGTTCACCATCCACCCGCCGGAGTCGAAGCCGGGCAGCACGTCGCCGCCGGACCACCGTCCTTCATAAATTCTTCCGGCCTCGTCGATGAGGAAGTGGTAGCCGAAGTCGCCGTAGCCCAGATCGACGGCCTGGTAGCGGTAGATCGACCGCATCCGCGCCGCCGGATCGGGGTCGTCGTTGGCGGTGGCCGTGTGGTGCACGGTGAAAGTCTGCACCGGCCAGTAGGCCGGGCGATAGCGCTCGGTGCCGTTGGCGTCGAAGCGCAGCGATTCGTCGGCGCCCCAGGCGGCCCGGCTCACGAACGGCCGACCGGCCAGTCGGGTCCGCAGGTCGGGCGACGCCCCTGAAGCGGCGGCCAGGTCCGGCCCGTCGGTGCCGTTGAGGGCGACCGCCCGGCCGCCGAGCGGCAGGTCGAGCTCGTAGGCGGGCGCGCCCGGGGAGGTGACGAGGGCCAGCCGCTCGGTCACCGGGCTGCGGTCGCCGGCACCGGCCGGGCAGCCCTCCACCAGGGTGCTCCACCGCCCCCAGCGGCCCTGCCGGTCGGC
>NZ_JBEZGQ010001314.1:0-1990 GCF_040650095.1 Actinoplanes sp. NPDC048791
CCGGCAGATCAGCGTGATCGCGGCCATGTTGACGGTGGGTGCGGGCGGCCTGGCGATGCTCGCGGTGCTCAACACGGCGACGCTGATCGTGGGGGTCGTGCTGGGCTTCGGGCTCGGGTGGGCGTGGCCGGGGCTGATGAACTTCGCGGTGGTCCGGCTGCACCCGCAGGCGCCGGCGGCGGCTACGTCGATCACTCAGACCGGCGTGTATGCGGGCGGGTGCATCGGACCGCTGGGGCTGGGGGCGCTGGCCGCGGCGGCCGGGTACCCAACTATGTGGACCGTGGCGGGGATTGCGATGCTGTGGGCGGCGGGGGCGATGGTGCTCGGCAGCCGGATGCTGCGACGGCACGCGGACCGTGCGGCGGTGGCCTGAGACGGCGGCTGACGCCCCGAAGGTCGAGTTCTGCGGTCTTTGCCTCGGCTCGCTGGCGCAACGGCTCTCAGCCTGTGCGAGCGGGGTGCGGTCGGCTCGGCTGATGCGGTCGGCTCAGCTGGTGCGGTCGGCGATGAAGTCGCAGAGGGACTCCATGGCCTGGCGCGGTGAGCCCTGCGGCAGCGGCGCGAGCTGGGACCGGGCCTCTTCCGCATACGTCCGGACGGTTTCGCGGGCCCGCTTCATCGCGCCGGACTCGCGGAGCAAACCGAGCGCTTCGGCGTGCAGAGCGTCGTCGACCAGCGGCCCGGAGGCGAGCAGCTCACGGAGCCGCACGGCGGAAGCGTCGGTGTCGTCGCCGGCGAGGGCGTAGAGGACCGGCAGGGTCGGGACGCCTTCGCGGAGGTCGGTGCCCGGCGTCTTGCCCGACTGCACCGACTCCGACGCGATGTCGAGGAGGTCGTCGGAGAGCTGGAATGCGATGCCGATCGTCTCGCCGTACCCGGTCAGGGCCTCGACCTGCTCGGGGGTGACGCCGGAGAAGAGGCCGCCGAAGCGCGCCGAAGTCGCGATGAGCGACGCCGTCTTTTCGGCGATGACGCCGAGGTAGTGCTCGATCGGATCGGACCCACGCGGCCCGGCGGTCTCGGCGATCTGGCCGTGCACGAGCCGGGCGAACGTCCGCGCCTGCAGCCGCACCGCCTCAGGCCCGAGCGACGCGGCGATGTCGGCCGCCCGCGCGAAGAGATAGTCGCCGACGAGAATCGCGACGGAATTGCCCCACCGGGCGTTGGCGCTGGGAGCGCCGCGCCGCACGGTGGCCTCATCCATGACGTCGTCGTGGTAGAGCGTCGCGAGGTGGGTGAGCTCGACGACCAGGGCGGCCGGAACGATCTCAGGCCGGGTCGGATCACCCATCTGCGCACCGAGCGCGAGAATCAGCGGCCGGAACCGCTTGCCACCGGCGTCCATGAGATGCCGGGCAGCCTCGGCCACGAGCGGATCGGCACTGGCGACATTGCTGCGCAGCGCATCCTCCACAACCGCAAGCGTCGCCGACACCGACGCGTCGACCGCAGGGTCGATGTCGAGGCCGAACGACGTCAGCGCGCTGTCCCGGGTGCTCACCACACTTTCACGATGCCATACGACCCCGACCCGGGCGGGCCCAGGGGTCCCACCAGCAAGATCAAAAAGAGCCTGAGGGTACGGATCCGGAAAAGTCCCCTCCGCGCAGGCCACGGCCTGGCTGCCCGCTCCCGCTGATCAGGCGGCTGCCGGCCGGGTCGTCGGTCAGGGTGGGCGAAATCACCGCGCCTTCGGAAAGATGGCACACCCGCCTGTGCCGGGGGCCGGCCGGCTGTGGAGCCTCTTCGGTCCGTCGGTCGCGGCGTCGTGTTGCGTGCTGGGCGGCTCGGCCGCGTGTGCGGAGGGAGTGCGGCTGCGCTTGCTGGATGGTTCGGGTTGCTTTGCTGGTTGCCGCCGGGGGCGACTTGGCGGGTGCCGCAGCGGGGGTCATCGTGGCGCAGCAGCGGCGGTGGCGGCTGTCGGATGGCGAGGGCTGGCTGTCCGGCGACGCCGGAGGCCGCGGGCGGGGCGCTGCGGGCGGTTGCC
>NZ_JBEZGQ010001315.1:0-1989 GCF_040650095.1 Actinoplanes sp. NPDC048791
GTGGACGCACGTGCCGGTGATCCTGACGCTCGGCTTCTTCAGCGGCGAGCTCAGCCCGGGACACCACGCCACTCTGCTGCTCTGCGTACTCGGCGGCGACCAGTCCAGCACCGGTGAGGTGGTCGCCGTGGTCGGCTTCGGGGGTGGCGCGGCACCGATCCCGCCGGCCCCGCCGGGTGCACTCACCGGCGGTGGGGCGGGGGAAGGCGTACCGAGGGTCCAGCCGACGGTGACGGCGAACGGGAGGCCGAGGGCCACGACGCTGAAAAAGATGGATCTGGGGGAGTACCGCACGTCCTCAACACCGGATCAGCAGCCCGAAAAGTTACGGCGTAGCCGGATTCGCCCCGAAGTACCGCCCCGGGAACAGCTTGATCGACGCCGATCCGGCCCGGTACTGTCCATCGGCTCGCATCGAATGCGAGCTCTTTTCCACGGGGAGATTCATGAATACCGGACGACCTCGCGGTCTCGCCGCGATGCTCACCCTCGCGCTCGGGGCCGGCACGGTGGCCGGCGCGGGTCTGCTCGGCTCGCCCGCCTGGGCCGCCGGCGGGCTGACCGGCACCTACACCCTGGACAGCACCAGCATCTGGACCGGTCAGCAGGTCACGCTGACCGAGGGCGAGCTGGTCGACGAGACCCCGGAATCGGTCGCGGAGCGCACGGTCGACTGGGGCGACGGCTCCCCCGTGCAGACTCTGGCCGCCGAGGCCAGGAAGGCCACCCACAAGTACGCCGCGGTCGGCAGCTACCCGGTCAAGGTGCAGCTGAAGGACACCGACGGCGAGGGCACCGCGACGATCACCAACGCCACCACGACGGTGCAGGTGGCGACCGCGATCGGCAGCTACAAGTTCAACGTCGCGTCGAACTGGAGCTGGGAGGGCGGCGGCGCCACGGCCAAGCTGCTGCTCTCGGGCGTCCCGGCCACCGTGACCCGGGTGTGGGTGGACTGGGGTGACGGCAAGACCAGCCTGCTCGGCCCCACCACCGGCTCGACGACGCACTACTACCCGGTCGGCACGCACGCCGCGCGGATCACCCTGGAGAACGCCCAGGGCAAGACCACGCCGGTGACCACCCGGGCGTACACGGTGAAGGTCGACTACACGGCCCCGAGCAGCACCCTCACGGTGCCGCGCAAGCCGGCCCGGGCCTCGTACTGGAAGACCATCCAGGGCACGGCCAAGGACGGCCAGATCGGCATGGACTCGGTCGGCGTGCAGCTGTGGAAGTGGACCGCCACCAAGGACTACTACTTCAACTTCTCCACCCGTAAGTGGGTCCGCTACACCCCGGGCAAGACGAAGATCCCCAGCGCGGCCGTCTCCTGGCGCGGGGTGGACTCCAAGGGCGTCTGGAAGGTGCCGGTGCCCGGCCTCTCGAAGGGTTACTCCTTCGAGGTCGACTACGTGGCGGTGGACCGGGCCGGCAACGACAACGGCTGGAAGTACCGGGTGCAGAAGCTCACCAGCTGAGTCACTCCGCGTTCAGGAAGGTCGAGATGCGCTCGCGCAGCTCCTTACGATGGGTCCACAGCAGCGTGGGCCTGTCGTAGACCTGCAACTCCGCACCCGGTAGCAGGCCGGCCAGGCGTTCCGCGACCGACACCGGGTGCACGTCGTCGCCGACACAGCCGATGACCAGGGCCGGGCCCCGGAACGCAGCCAGCACCGACTCGTCGGGCACCGCCGGGGCGCGCCACAGCGTGTCCAGCTCCGGGGCCAGCCCGTCGGTCAGCAGCTGCTCGACGCGGTGACGCAGATAGCTCCAGCCCGTCGGCGTGTTGCGCACCGCCGGCGGGAGCTCGGGCTCGACCGCCTCGGCGACCAGTGCCGCCTCGCCGGACTCCACCGCGGTGAGCAGCCGGGCCAGCCGCGCCTCGGCCACCGGCGGCCGTACGCCGTCCAGCGGCGCGGGCAGATAGAGCACGATCCGCTCGAAGCGCTCGGCAGACTGCGCGAGCAGCCGGCACAGCGCGCCCGC
>NZ_JBEZGQ010001316.1:0-1989 GCF_040650095.1 Actinoplanes sp. NPDC048791
ACCTCGCGCGCCGCGTGCAGGTCCTCCTCGGCGCCGGTGAGCTGGGCGGTGGCCAGCAGCACGGATCCGCGGTTGGCGCGGTGCCGGGCCAGGCGGAACGGCGACCCGGCCGACGCCTGCTCGGCGAGGTGCAACAGAACCGCGGCTTCGCGCAGCATGGCCGGGTCGGCCGCCGCGACGCCGCCGCGGTGCAGGCTGTTGGCCAGCGCGGCCCGGTGGTCGGTCAGCTCCGGGTCGTCGGCTGCCGTTTCCCGTACGACCGCACGCAGCAGCTGCACCGACTCGTCGAGGGCCGCGGCGTCACCGGCGAACTCGAAGCGGTTGCGTAGCGCGGTGGCGAGGTTGGCCCGGTGGACCAGCCGGTCGGCGTGGTCGTCCGGGAGCAGCCGTAAAGCCTCCCGCCAGCGCGTGATGGCGGCGTCGAGGGCACCGGTGTCGCCTGTGCGCGCGAAGGCGACACGGTAGGCGATCGCCTGCTGGGCCAGGTAGAGCGGCCGGTCGGGGTCGTCCTCCGGGGTGCCGCACAGGGCCCGGTCCAGCAACCGCAGCGATTCCAGCAGCACCTCGTGGTCACCCGTACCCAGCGAACGGTCGACCAGGACCCGGGCCAGACCGGCACAGCACCCCGAGGTCGCTCGCGGCGTCCTCCAGCAGGCCGTGATGCGCGGCGACCACCGGCGCGGAGCTCTGCGCCACCTTCTTGGCCTGCGCGTCACTGCCCTGGGCGATCTCCTGCTCGCCGAGGCGCATGGCCTTCATGTGCGCGTCCATCTGGGTGGGGATCCACAGGGCGTCGAAGTCGCTGCCGGAGGCCGCCTGGTAGCGCCGCGCCAGCGCCCGCTGCTCGGCGTTCGGCGCGTCCGGCAGGTCCACCCCGAGCGCCTCGGCGGTGTCTGTCAGCGTGGCGTCGAGCTTGGTGTGGTCGGCGACCCAGCGGGCCCCGAGGTCCTTCACCTGCTCGCTGGCCGCCTTCTGCTGGGCCAGCTTGCCGGTGGCGATCTCGGCCAGGTTGGACTGGTGGGCGGCCCGCAGGAACGCGGTGTCCTGGTCGGACGGCGCCGCCGCCGCGGCGGTCGCCGGCAGGAGCAGGAGGGCGGCCACCCCGGCCACCGCTGCCGCACGTCGGATGAACATGATCATCGATCCCTTCGTCGTGGTGACGGGGCGACTACCCGGCCGCCCGGCCACTATGCGGAAAATCGACGCGGAAATCGACGCAACTTGTCTCACTCGGGCACGGTGATGCCTTCCGCGAAGCGGATCAGCTGGTCACGGGTGAGAGGGACGTCCGCCTGCTCGACCGCGATCGACAGCAGACGCTTCTTGTCGAGCCGCACGTTGAGCGTTCCCGGCCCCTGGTCCGAGGCCTCGAGAGTGGCCGGCCGCCCGCCGATGGTGAGCCGTTCGTCCTCGGCCGAAGGCTTGTCCTGCGCCGAGACGGTGCCCAGGCCCAGGCAGATCCCCCGGCCGCTCTCGCCGTCGGTGAGGGTCGCCGGTGGCGCCAGGCACAGATAGTCCGTGGTGAGCGTCTGCAGGACCAGCCCGGGCGGTGCCGTGGCGATGGCGAACGGCAGCGGCGTGGGCGGCATCGCCACCGGTCGCAGGCCATCGGCGAAGCGCAGCACCTCGGCCTCGGTGTTGCGGCTGCCACTGCCGAGCTGGGCCCAGCGGCCGTCGGCGAGCTGCCAGCGCACGCCCACGTACCGGTCGCCCGGACGATTGCCCTGGTAGACGTCCGCGTCCAGGGTCCGGATCAGGGCCGGGCGGCCGTTCACGGTGGTCGCCCGGTCGTCGCCCTCGACCCACCACTCCCCTTGCTGCGGCCCCACCGACAGCTCCATGGCCCGGTCGGCGGAGTCCCCGTAGATGAGCAGGACGTTCGGTCCCACCCGGCCGACCCGGGCGGTGCCCGCACCGGGCGGCGTCCAGCCGGGCGTCAAGGGAAAGACGGGCAGGTCGAACCGGGGTCGCTGCCAGCCGGCCGCCGCC
>NZ_JBEZGQ010001317.1:0-1987 GCF_040650095.1 Actinoplanes sp. NPDC048791
GACCGGCCCGCGAGCGCCCCGGGCGCCAGCCGGTCGGGGCCGTCGGCGGCGACGGTGAGACAACGGTGCGCGGTCAGGGCGGGGATGCCCAGGGCGGCGCCGGCCTCGAACGGGATGTCCTCGTCCATCCGCACCACCTGACGGCGCGGCAGCACGACGAGCTCCTGCGCGCCCCACCCTAATCCGCTCAGGCGCTGTCCTGGACCACCCGAGGAGCTCAGCGCACCTGCTCGGCCTTGAACTGCATGCGCGGCGTGGCGTAGAACTCCTGGGCCTGCACCAGCTGCAGCTCCCGCTCGCCTGATCGGTACGTCGTCTCGATCAGGTCGAAGATGCTGGAGGCCGTACGCTCCAACGACACCGCCGCGTCCTTGGTGGCCACGTAGTGGGCGGTGAACAGGGCAGCTGTGACGTCGCCGGACCCGTTCGCCTTGAACGGCAGGTGCGGGGTGTTCACGAGCCAGGCGCCGGCCGGGTCCACCACGAGCATCTCGATGGTGCCTTCGGCCCGGTCGGGGCGTTCCACGCTGGTGACCAGCACGGTCGAGGGTCCCATGGCCCGGGCGAGGTCGGCCGAGGCGAGGGTCGACTCGATGCTCGCCGGCTCGGTACCGGTCAGGAAGCCGAGCTCGAACTGGTTCGGGGTGATGATGTCGGCCACCGGCACGACCCGGTCCCGCAGCAGCGCGGGGATCTCCGGCGCGACGAAGCAGCCGGACTTGGCGTTGCCCATGACCGGGTCGCACGCGTACAGCGCCGACGGGTTGGCCGCCTTCACCCGGCGGACGGCGTCGACGATGACGTCACCGATCCCGACCCCGCCCTGGTAGCCGGACAGCACGGCGTCGATCTGCGGGAACACTCCCCGCTCCTCGACGCCCAGCAGGATCTCGGCCACGTCCGACGGCGGGATCAGCGGCCCGCGCCAGGCGCCGTAGCCCGTGTGGTTGGAGAAGTTCACCGTGGGGACCGGGACGACCTCGACACCGAGCCGCTGCAGCGGGAACACGGCCGCGGAGTTGCCGACGTGGCCGTAGGCGACCGCCGACTGGATGGACAGAACCTTCATCCCCCCAGCCTAGAGACCCTCCCGCGGCCCGCTGGACGCGACCGCCTCGCGCTGGATCTGCTCGAACTGCCCGGCCATCGCGGCGGCCAGGGCCTGGGCGGCGGACAGCGGGCGGACCATGACCGTGAACTCGTCGATCAGGCCGTTCTCGTCCAGGTGCAGGAAGTCGCAACCCTCGACGGCCACGTCGCCGATCCGCGCCTCGAACACCAGGGCATGGTCGCGGCCGCCGTCGCCGCCCAGCTCACGCACGTACCGGAAATCCTCGAAGACCCGCAGCACGCCGCGCAGGATCGCCGCGGTGATGGCCTTGCCCGGATAGGGCTTGAACGCCACCGGGCTGCGGAACACCACGTCGTCGGCCAGGGTCGCCGCGATGGCGTCGGGGTCGCGTGCTTCCACCGCGGTACGAAAGTCGATCACCGGGCCAGCCTAGCGTAGACCCTATGTAGAAAAACTCGCTAGGGTTCGCTACGGTGCCGGCATGGCAACTCCTCTCCGGGTCACCGCCGCCGTCTCCAAGGTGCTGGCCGCCTTCCTCGAAGACCCCGAGGTCGACCGCTACGGCCTCGACCTCATGCGGGCCAGCGGTCATCCCAGCGGCACGCTCTACCCGATCCTGCTGCGCCTGCAGAACGCCGGCTGGGTCGAGACGTACTGGGAGGACATCGACCCGGTCCAGGCCGGTCGCCCGGCCCGCCGCTACTACCGGCTCACGCCGGACGGTCGAGCGTCGGCGTACGCGGAGGTCGCGGCGTTGCAGGCCCAGCTGAACCGGGGCCTGGCCGCACCGCGGCCGGCGACGAAGCCGGCGACGGCATGAGGCCCGCGGACCGCTTCGCCCGCTGGTGCCTGGCCCGCGCCGCCCGGCGCTGGCCGGCCGAGCTGCGCGCGGAGATGCACGCGGAATGGCTCGCC
>NZ_JBEZGQ010001318.1:0-1985 GCF_040650095.1 Actinoplanes sp. NPDC048791
CCGGCGTCCAGCGTGCCGCCGAGCAACTGCGCGCGTTCCCGCATGCCCACGATGCCGCGGTGTCCCGACCCGTCGACCCGCCCGACCGCACGGGCCGGGCCGTCGTAGCGGACCTCCACCCGCAGCGCGTCCGGCTCGCACCGCACGGTCACCTCGGCCCGGGTCGCCTGGCTGTGCCGCAGCGTGTTGGTCAGCGACTCCTGCACGATCCGGTACGCCGACAGATCCACCGCCGCGGGCAGCTCGCGCAGCTCGGTGCGCAGGTCGACCCGCAGGCCCGTGGCGCCGAGCGCGGCCGCGAGCGCCTCCAGCTGCGCCAGCCCCGGCTGCGGGCCACCGTCGGCGGGGTCGTCGGCACTCATCGTGTGCAGCAGGACCCGCAGCTCGGCCAGGGTGGAACGGGCCGCCGTGGCGATCGTCCCCAGCGCCTGGCGGGCCTGCTCGGGCCGGCGGTCGAAGACGTCCTCGGCCGCCGCCGCCTGCACGACGATGACCGACACCGTGTGGGCCAGGACGTCGTGCAGCTCGCGGGCGATCCGGTTGCGTTCCCGCAGCACGATGCGCCGACGCTGATCCTCGCGCCGCAGCGCCCGGGTGCGTCCGAGCTCGCCCAGCGTCCAGCCCAGCGCGGGCCCCGCGGCGGCCAGCAGCAGATTGCGCCAGTCGCCGTCGATCAGCTTCCACGGGGTCGCGGCGACCAGCAGAGCCAGCACCCACAGCGACCGGCGCGGCGTGCGCAGCCGGGTGTAGCAGGCCAGCACGGCGGCGATCTGGCCCAGCCAGCCGATGTCCGGGGTCAGCACCTCCAGGCCGATGCCGGCGGCCACGGCCACAGCCATCGCCGCCTCGGGCCGCCACCTCAGGAACGCCACGGTGCCCGCCTGCACCAGCGCACAGGCCACGGCGACCGCCCGGCCCGCGGTGGTCGCCGGGCCGCCCGGGGTGATCAGCACGAGCGCCACCAGGACCACGGACAGTCCCGCCGCGACGGAGATGCCCGCGATCCGTTCCTGGTCCCGGGGAAGGCGCACGCAGCGATCGTAAGCGGCCGGCCGGAGGCGGTCATCGGTCCCGGGAACGACCCGCGTCTCATCCCTGGGAACGACGCCCGCGGTTTGCCGCTGCCCGGCCCGGGAAACCTGATCGGTATGCCAACTCGTGAGGACATGCCGGGGACGCTGAAGCGGTCCCCGAAGAAGGCGCAGGACACGTACGTCGCGGCGCACGACTCGGCCGTGAAGGAGTACGGCGAGGGCGAGCGCGCCCACCGGACCGCCCTGGCCGCGGTCAAGCACTCGTTCGAGAAGGTCGGCGACCACTGGGAGCCCAAGGCGAAGAAGGGCCCCAGCGACGCCAAGGCGGCCGGCGGGCGGGACACCCCGAAGAAGACGGCCGGCGGGGTCGACGCCAACGCGAGCAAGGAGCACCTGCTCAGCGTGGCCAAGAAGCTCGACATCTCCGGCCGGACCAAGATGAAGAAGTCCGAGCTGGTCGAGGCCATCCAGAAGGCCAACGCCAAGAGCACCCGCAAGGCGCGCGGCAAGTGAGCGACCTGGCCCGCTTCGTCAGCGCCCAGCAGGACGTCCACGAGCAGGCCCTGGCCGAGCTGACGGCCGGCAGCAAGCGCAGCCACTGGATGTGGTTCGTGTTTCCGCAGATCGCCGGCCTCGGCCGCACCGCCACCGCGCAGCACTACGCCATCGCCGACCTGGACGAGGCCCGGGCCTACCTGGCCCATCCGGTGCTCGGGCCCCGGCTGGCCGAGTGCGCGCGGGCCCTGCTCGGCGTGCACGGCCGCACCGCCACGCAGATCCTGGGCACCCCCGACGACCTCAAGCTGCGGTCGTCGATGACGCTCTTCGCCCACGCGGCCGAGGACCCGGCCGTGTTCCGGGCCGTCCTCGACCGCTACTACGGCGGCGAGGACGACCCGGCCACGCTTCAGCGGCTGTAACGCTCCCGGCGTACGGTCGGTTTGCGGCCCC
>NZ_JBEZGQ010001319.1:0-1984 GCF_040650095.1 Actinoplanes sp. NPDC048791
GCCTGCATGGCGATCCGGAAGCCCTGGCCCTCCTCGCCGACCAGGCGCTCGACCGGCACCCGGGCGTCGTCGAAGACGATCTGGGCCGGCGGTGACGAGCGCAGGCCCATCGTCTTCTCCGGCACCTGCGGCAGGATCCCGGGCGTGTCGGCGTCGGCGACGATGCAGGAGATCCCGGCCGGGCCGGGGCCGCCGGTGCGGCAGAAGATGTTGTAGAAGTCGGCCTGGCCGCCGTGGGTGATCCAGGCCTTGGTGCCGGTGACGACCCAGTCGTCACCGTCGCGCACCGCCCGGGTGGTCAAGGCCGCGGCATCGGAGCCGCCCTGAGGCTCGGAGAGACAGTACGCGCCCAGCAGGTCACCGCCGAGCAGCTCCGGCAGACTCTTGCGCTGGCGCTCGGTGCCGTACGCGGAGATCGGGTAGCACGACAGCGTGTGCACGCTGACGGCTTCGGCGATGGCCAGCCAGGAACCGGCCAGGATCTCCAGGACCTGGAGATAGACCTCGTACGGCTGACCGGCGCCCCCGTCCGCCTCGGGATAGGGCAGGCCCAGCAGCCCGGCCCGGCCGACCGTCCGCAGCACGTCGCGCGGGAACAGGCCCTCCTGCTCGTACTTGGCGACCCGGGGAGCCAGCTCGCCGTCGGCGATCTCCCGGGTCAGGCCCAGCAACTCGTACGCCTCGTCCGTTGGCAGCATCCGCTCGACCGTCACACCAACCAGCTTAACGGTCGTTTGGTTTCCCGTCAGCCTCAGCCCCGGCGCGCCCGCGGAAGTGTCGGTGGTTGGCACTAGGTTGGGACCCGTGACTCAGCGACCTCTGCTGGCGGTCGACGCCCCCAGCCTGTATTTCCGCGCGTTCCACGGCATCCCCGAGTCCGCGGCCCGCACGCAGGCGGGTGAGCCGGTCAACGCCATCCGCGGCTTCCTCGACATGATCGCCCAGCTGATCCGCACCCGGCACCCGGACCGCCTGGTCTGCGCGCTGGACGCCGACTGGCGCCCGGCCTGGCGGGTCGCGCTCGTCCCGTCGTACAAGAAGCACCGCGTCGCCCACGGCGCCGTCGAGGAGGTCCCCGCGGCCCTGGAGAAGCAGGTCCCGGTCCTGCTCGAAGTCCTGGCCGCGGTCGGCATCCCGGCCTTCGGCGTCTCCGGGTACGAAGCGGACGACGTCCTGGGCACCCTCGCCGCCACCCAGCCCGCCCCGGTCGAGGTCGTCTCGGGCGACCGCGACCTGTACCAGCTCGTCGACGACACCCGCGGCACCCGCCTGCTCTACTGCGGCCGCGGCGTCGCCAAGCTGGAGGACAGCGACAACGCCGCGGTCGAGGCCAAGTACGGCGTCCCGGCCCGCTGGTACGCGGACTTCGCGGCCATGCGCGGCGACCCGAGCGACGGCCTGCCCGGCGTGCCCGGCGTGGGTGAGAAGACAGCCGCCCGGCTGATCGCCCGCTACGGCGGCATCGAGCAGATCCTGGCCGCACTGGACGACAAGGACGCCGGCTTCGCCCCGGGCCTGCGCACCAAGCTCGACTCCGCCCGGGACTACCTGGCGGCCGCGCTGCCGGTCTGCAAGGTCGCGCTGGACGTGAAGCTGCCCGACTTCGACCCGGCGCTGCCGACCTCACCGAAGGACCCGGAGGCACTGCTCGCGCTGGCCGAGCGCTGGAACCTCGCGGGTTCGGCCCGACGCCTGGTCGACGCCCTCGCGGGCTGAGCCCGGGCCGATTGCTCCGCCCGGTGGCGGGGAGGGCTGTGCGCGGACGACATCGGGAGCGCGGCTTCCCGGTGTCCGGGCCGGTCGGATACACCCAGAGCCCCAGACGTGGGCGTCGATGACCGGGCCGGCAAGCAGCCCGCGCCATGGACCTGCGAGTGGGCGCCGCCAGCGGCGCGGCCCTGGCCACGGTGCTGATCCGCCGTCGCTCTGCACCGCCCGCTAACGAGCCCGGCGATACGTCCGGGCCGCGCACCGTCGCGGCCCG
>NZ_JBEZGQ010001320.1:0-1980 GCF_040650095.1 Actinoplanes sp. NPDC048791
TGCTCGGCGCGGTCGTCCTGCTGCTGCTCAACCTGGTGGCGCTGGCCAGCCACGAACTGGGGCACGGAGCGGGACGGGCGCCGGGAGCCGGGCAGCGCGGGGTCGAGCGGCAGCAGCCCGTCGGTGGGCACGCCGGACGGCGCGGTGCCCTGCGCCTGCGCGCGGGGTGCGTCCGCGGAGCCGCCGAGTGCGGCATAGCCCAGACCGGCGCCGGCCAGGATGGCGACGGCCGCGGCGGCGAGGATCGCGGTCTGAGAACGGCGGCGCGGCTGGTGTCGAATGTGCGACACGATCGGCGCCGGGGCGGCCGCGGGCGGTGACGGAACGGAAGCAGCCGGCCCGGCCGGGTGCAACTCGTACACGTACGGCGGCACGGGATCGAATTGCTGCAGCTCAGCGACGTATCCCATGACGCCGCGGCTGGGCCGGGGCCGCGGGTTCTCGCTCACCGCGGGACTATAAGCGAGTCAAGATCAGATGAGCCAAGGCCAATTTCCGTACGGCCGGACTACGCACCGTGAGATCACGCTCGATCGGGTCACGGACGGCACATGCCCCTCACCCAGGCGTACCGGGCATAATCGGACGTCCGTATGGTGCCCCCATCGTCCGAACGGCCGAGGCGGGCTACGCTCATCTCATGGTCGGCATGGGGAGCTCTCTCGCGATGACCACGCTGCCCGATCAGACCGGCGTACCGCCGGAGCGCGCCATCGACTGCGCCGAGCTCGTCCGCCTGCACCCGTGGGCGGCGACCTCGCTGGGCCCGGCCGAGGCGTGGGACCCGGTGGTGCGCGCGACGGTCGACATGTTGCTCGCCTCGCCGGTGCCGATGGTGCTCGCGTACGGCGACGACCACGTGCTGATCTACAACGACGCGTACGCGGAAGTCCTCGGGGCCCGGCACCCGGCGGCGCTGGGCCGCCCGGCCGCCGACGTGTTCGGCGAGCTGTGGCACACCCCCGGCGTCGGCGGTGTCATCGCCGACGTCTACCGCACCGGGCAGCCGTTCCTGGAGGCCGAGACCCAGGTGGCGGTGGCCCGGGGCGGCGCCGGGCACGTCGAGCAGGCCTCGTTCACCCGCGGCCATTCGGTCATCCGCGACCTGCACGGCGTTGTCGCCGGCGTGCTGACCGTGGCCGCCGAGACCACTCAGGTGACCCGCCGGCTGCAGAGCCTCGGTGACCTCACCGCCCGGCTGGCCTCGGCGCTGACCATCGACGACGTCGCCCGGGTCGTCCTGGCGTACGCGATGACCTCCTTCGACGTCGACCACTGCGTCTTCGCCGTCGACGACGGCGCGGAGTTCCGCTACGTCCGGCGGATCCGCGGCGAGATGATGGACGAGGCGGACGAGCGCCTGCCCCCGCTGTGGAAGAGGTTCGCGCCCGACCCCGACTCGCCGATGGTGACCGCCGCGCAGACCGGCCGTCCCACGTTCCAGGCCGACGGCGCCCCGCTGGCCAAGATCGCCCAGGACCGGCACGAACGCCGGATCCGCGCGCTGGCCGCGATGCCGCTGCGCACTCCCCTGCTGCGCGGCGCCCTGACCATGGGCTACCGCACCGCGCACACCTGGCTCCCGGCCGAGCGCGCTCTGCTCTATGCGGCGGCCGAGCTGGTGGCCCAGGCCGCCGAACGGGCCCGCCGCTTCGAGGCCCAGCACGGCACCGCCCAGCTGCTGCAGCGCAGCATGCTCCCGGAGCACCTGCCGGAGCTCGACCGGTTCCGCATCGCCGCGCGCTACGACGTCGGCGTGGACGGCAACGCGGCCGGCGGCGACTTCTACGACGCGTTCGAGCTGTCCGACGGCCGCCTGGCGATGGTGCTGGGCGACGTGGCCGGTCACGACGTACGGGCTGCCGCCGTGATGGGCCAGGTCCGGGCCGCGCTGCGGGCCCTGGCGCTGACCGACCCGGCCCCCGGCACCGTGCTCGCCGGGCTGGACAGGCTGGTCGGCTCGCTCGGCGCGGAGTCGCG
>NZ_JBEZGQ010001321.1:0-1973 GCF_040650095.1 Actinoplanes sp. NPDC048791
CGGTTCCGGGTCGAGACCGGCCTCGGGCTCAAGGAGGCCGCCCGGGTGGTCCGCTTCGACCGGGCCCGGCGCCGGCTGACCCCGGGCACGCCGCTGGCCCGGCTGGCCGCCGACACCGGCTTCTACGACCAGGCGCACCTGGCCCGCGAGTTCCGGTCCCTGGCCGGCTGCTCGCCGTCGCGGTGGCTCGCCGACGAGTTCACTTTCGTCCAAGACCATCCGCGCTCCGGAGCGCAGGATGAGGGGCATGACTGATCCGAAGACCCCGCCACCGCAGGTGTGGCCCACCCTGCGGGCCCGCGACGCCCGGGCCCTGATCCGTTTCCTCGTCGACGCCTTCGGCTTCGTGGAGGTCGCCGTGTACGGCGAGGGCGACCAGGTCGCGCACGCCGAGCTGGCCTGGCCCCCGGGCGGCGGCATCATGCTGGGCTCGCACCGCGACGACCCGGACGACCCGTGGGCGCTGCGACCGGGCACCTTCGGCGCGTACGTGGTCACCGACGACCCGGACGGCCTGCACGACCGGGCCGTGAAGGCCGGGGCGACCGTGACCCGCGAGCTGAACGTGACCGACTACGGCTCGCGGGAGTTCGCCGTCCGCGACCCGGAGGGCAACCTGTGGTCGTTCGGCACCTACCGCGGTGAGCCGGTGCCGGCGGCGTAGCGCAGCACGACCGCGCCACCGTCGAACGGCCTGCTCTCCACCAGCCGCAGCGCCCGTCCGGCGGTGGCGTGGTCGAACAGTCCCGGGCCCTCCCCGAGCACCACCGGGTGCACCGCGAGCAGCAGCTCGTCGACGAGACCGTCCGCGTCGAGCAGCGGACCGAGCGTGGCCGGTCCGGCGGAGAGCACGATCCGGCCGTCCAGCGCGCGCAGGCCGGTGACCAGGTCACCGCTGAGGGCGCCGGGCCGGGACCGGGAGAAGACGACCTTGCGCATCCCGGCCAGGAGCTGCGCGAACTCCCGGTCGGCCGGCCCGAGCTCGGCCACGTCGTCGGGCAGCTCTCCGCGGGCCACGGTCTCCCACCAGGGCACGATCGCGTCGTACATGACCCGGCTCATGGCCCAGGTGTCCGCCTGCCGGAAGAAGCCGTTGAGGTAGGCGGACTCGGGCTCGCCCCATGGGAACGGCTCCCAGAACTGCCCGTCCGCCCCGGCGATCCGCCCGTCCAGCGTGGTCTGCATGTGCACGACGATGCTCCGCATCCCGGCAGCCTATTGCTTTCCGGGCGGCCGTCTCGCACAGTTACAGCTGTCGATGCCTTCCACTGACGTGAATGCGTCTATATATGTGAACGGCGTCCTGCTTCGAGTGGAGGATCCATGAGAAAGCGAACAGCTGTCCTGGCCGTCGTACTCGCGCTGACCGCAGCGCCGTCACCCGCGTCCGCCGCGCCCCTGGAGACCGGCCCCTGGACGTCCTATTCCCCGTCCTTCGACGTGCAGGAACGAGGCTGCGGCACGGTCAGCGGCCTGACCTTCCGGCTCACCTGCGCTACGGCGAGCGGCGACCAGCGCGCCGAGCGCCGGTACGCCACCTACAGCTCCGGCGTACGCCAGTTCGAGGGGTACTTCCGGATCACGACCATGCCCGGCTCGCGGATCAGCCTGAAGCAGACCTTCGGCCCGGACGGCCCGTTCTTCATGCTCGCGGTGGAACGCGGCGGCCGCCTCTACGCGGTGCACGGCGGCGCCACCCTGGCCACCGGCGCGACGGTCGGGACCCAGGTCCGGGTCAACACCGTGCACAACACCGGCAACGGGGCGCACCGCACGTACATCAACGGATCCAACCGGCACTCGCAGACCGGCGGCAGCGGCGGGTACTACGACAAGTTCGGCGCGTACCGGACCGCCAGCGGCGCCGGGCCGGCCGACGTCACCTGGAGCGGCATCCAGTTCTGGCAGAAATGATCCGGCGCGCCCTGCTGGTGCTCGTCCTGCTCGTCCCGGCCGGCTGCTCCGCCGGCCGG
>NZ_JBEZGQ010001322.1:0-1963 GCF_040650095.1 Actinoplanes sp. NPDC048791
CGCACCGCAGCCATGCTCGTGGTCGGCAACCGGGGGCGCGGAGGCTTGGCCAGCCTGCTGCTCGGCTCGGTCAGCCGGCAGGTGGTCACCCGGGCGACCGGTCCCGTGGTCGTCGTCCGCGGCCGGCGCGAAACCCCGTCCGGCCCGGTCACGGTCGGCGTCGACGGTTCGGCCCCGGCGAACCTCGCTCTGGCGCTGGCGTTCGACCAGACCCAGCGGCGTGACGGCGAACTGCTCGTGGTGCGCAGCTACCCCATGCCGATGCCGCCGTACGGGATGGCTGTGCCGCCGTTGCCCTACGACCCGGACGCGGTCCGCCGGGACGTGGCCCGTGACCTCGACGCGACCCTGACGCCGTGGCTGGACAGGTACCCCGCCGTGCGGGTGAGGACCCGCGTCGAGCCGGGCAGCCCGGCGAAGAACCTGATCGACGTGTCCCGCGAGGCGGGTCTGCTCGTCGTCGGCAGCCGTGGGCACGGCGCGCTGGTCGGCGGCCTGCTCGGCTCGGTCGGCCAGCAGCTGCTCCACCACGCCGACTGCCCGGTCATGATCGTCCACCCGGAGAAGCGGACCGCCCTGCGTCCGCGCCGGGGCAGCGGCCGGGAGGGGCGGCTGATTGCCGGGCGTCGGCAAGAAGCGCGGCCGTAGATCGGCCGGTGCCGGCCCTCGCCGGGCGGCCGGCCCGCGGAGACGATGGTGGGTCGGTGCAACCGCAGAGATGAGGTACGACGTGTCTTCCGTGTATCAAGGGCGTGGCTCGCCGGGCGAGGTCGCGGTCATCGGGGCGGGGATGGTGGGCCTGTCCACCGCCTGGTTCCTGCAGGAGGCCGGCGTACAGGTAACGGTGTACGAGCGGCAGCAGGTGGGCGCGGGCGCGTCCTGGGGCAATGCCGGATGGCTGACGCCGGCGCTGACCGCACCCCTGCCGGAACCGGCAGTGCTGCGCTACGGCCTGCGGGCGGTGCTGAGTCCCCGGTCACCGGTGTATCTGCCGCTCCGGGCCGACCGCGACCTGCTGCGGTTCCTCGCCTCGTTCGTCAGGCACAGCACGGCTCGGCGATGGAAACGCGGGATGGCCGCCTACGTCCCGCTCAACGAGCGTGCGCTGGAGGCGTTCGACGTGCTCGCCGCGGGCGGCGTCACCGCGCCCACGACGAAGGCGGCCACCTTCCTCGCCTGCTTCGCCCGCGAGCGCGACGCCCGCGGTCTGCTGGCCGAGCTGGAGCAGATCGGCGCCGCCGGTCAGGACGTCGACTACCACCGGGTCTCCGGCCGCCGGGCCCGGGTCATGGAACCGGCGCTGACCGGTCAGGTCGGTGCCGCCGTGGAGATCCGCGGGCAGCGCTACCTGCACCCGCCGGAGTTCGTCCGGTCCCTTGCCGGAGCGGTGCGGGCCCGCGGCGGCCGGATCGTCGAAGACGCCGAGGTGACCGACCTGCGGCACGGGCCCGACGAGGTCAGCGTGGTCTGCCGATCCGGCGAACAGACCCGGCACGACGCGGTAGTGGTCGCCACCGGGGCCGTCCTGGGCACTCTCACCGCGAGCTTCGGGGTGCGGCAGCCGGTCCAGGCCGGTCGCGGCTACAGCTTCAGCGTGCCGGCCGCGCGGATGCCCGCCGGGCCGTTGTACTTCCCGCGGCAGCGGGTCGCCTGTACGCCGCTGAGCGGCCGGCTGCGGGTGGCCGGGATGATGGAGTTCCGGCGCCCCGGCGACGCCCTCGATCCGCGGCGGATCGCTGCCGTCGTGGAGGCCGTACGCCCGTTCCTGGCCGGCGTGGACCTCGACGACCGCCGCGACGAATGGGTGGGATCACGCCCGTGCACCGCGGACGGGCTGCCGCTGATCGGCCCGACCGCCGCTCCGCGGGTGTTCGTCGCCGGCGGGCACGGCATGTGGGGCATCGCGCTCGGTCCTGTCACCGGGCAGTTGCTGGCCCAGACCGTGCTCAAGGGCGAGGCGCCG
>NZ_JBEZGQ010001323.1:0-1961 GCF_040650095.1 Actinoplanes sp. NPDC048791
CGGGCGCGGCGCAGCCTCGACGACATGGACGGCTGGCTGCCCGCTGCCGGCACCGCCCACCTGCGCAGTGGGGCCGAGATGCGGCGGCGGTTCGCGGCGTACCCGGGGGCGGTGGAGAACGCCGCGATGTTCGGTGATGATCTCGCCTTCGATCTGAACCTGGTCGCGCCGAAGCTGCCCGATTTCGACATTCCGCCCGGGCACACGGAGATGAGCTGGCTGCGGGAGCTGACCATGCGCGGCGCGCAGGAGCGGTACGGGCCGCCGCAGGCCCATCCGAAGGCGTACGCGCAGATCGAGCACGAGCTGAAGATGATCGCGGAGCTGAACTTCCCCGGGTACTTCCTGGTGGTCTACGACATCGTGAAGTTCTGCCGGGACGCGGACATCTACTGCCAGGGGCGGGGCTCGGCCGCCAACTCCGCGGTCTGTTACGCGCTGCGCATCACCAACGTGGACGCCGTCGCGTACGACCTGCTCTTCGAACGGTTCCTGGCCCCGGAGCGGGACGGGCCGCCGGACATCGACGTCGACATCGAGTCCGACCGCCGCGAGGAGGTCATCCAGTACGTCTACCGCCGGTACGGCCGGGAGCACACCGCGCAGGTCGCCAACGTGATCTCGTACCGTCCGCGGTCCGCCGTCCGGGACATGGCCAAGGCCTTCGGTTTCTCGCCCGGGCAGCAGGACGCATGGAGCAAGCAGATCGACCGGTGGGGCAGTGTCGCCTCGGTCGACGTGGAGGAGATCCCCGAGCAGGTCGTCGCGTTCGCCAACCAGGTGCAGAACTTCCCCCGGCACCTGGGCATCCACTCCGGCGGCATGGTCATCTGCGACCGGCCGATCATCGAGGTGTGCCCGGTGGAGTGGGGGCGGATGCCGGGGCGCACGGTGCTGCAGTGGGACAAGGACGACTGCGCGGCGATCGAGCTGGTCAAGTTCGACCTGCTGGGGCTGGGCATGCTGTCGGCGCTGCACTACGCGTACGACATGATCGAGTCCGACCTGGACATCGGCACCATGCGGCTGGACGATCCCGAGGTCTACGACATGTTGTGCCGGGCCGATTCCGTCGGAGTCTTCCAGGTGGAGAGCCGCGCGCAGATGGCGACGCTGCCCCGGCTCAAGCCCCGCGAGTTCTACGACCTGGTCGTCGAGGTCGCCCTGATCCGGCCCGGCCCGATCCAGGGCGGCTCGGTGCACCCGTTCATCCGGCGCAAGAACGGCCTGGAGGAGGTCACCTACCCGCATCCGCTGATGCGCAACGCGCTGGAGAAGACCCTGGGTGTGCCGCTGTTCCAGGAGCAGCTGATGCAGCTGGCCATCGACGTCGCGGGCTTCGACCCGGCCGAGGCCGATCAGCTGCGCCGGGCGATGGGATCCAAACGGTCGGTGGAGAAGATGGAACAGATCAAGAGCCGCCTGTACGCCGGGATGGCCGCCCGGGGCATCACCGGTGAGCTGGCCGACGACCTGTTCCAGAAGCTGTCCGCGTTCGCCAGCTACGGCTTCCCGGAGAGCCACGCGATGAGCTTCGCGTACCTGGTCTACGCCAGTTCCTGGCTCAAGCGCTACCACCCGGCGGCGTTCTGCGCGGCGCTGCTCAACGCCCAGCCGATGGGCTTCTACTCGCCGCAGTCGCTGGTCGACGACGCCCGCCGGCACGGCGTCGAGGTGCGCCGCCCGGACATCAACCTCAGCGACGCCACCGCGGTGCTGGAGTCGACCGCGCAGACCCGCTGGGGCAGCGCGCCCGGGGAGCCGCCGCACGCCTGGGGACTGGGTGGCCCGGCCGTGCGGATGGGGCTGAGCAGCGTCCGTACCCTCGGCGCCGACCTGGCCGAGGTCATCGAGCAGGAACGGCGCGCGCACGGGCCGTACCGGGATCTCGCGGATCTCGCGCGCCGGACCGGGTGCTCGACCGCCCACCTGGAGGCCCTCGCGACCGCCGACGCCTTCGC
>NZ_JBEZGQ010001324.1:0-1958 GCF_040650095.1 Actinoplanes sp. NPDC048791
GGCCGGCCGTTCTGGTGGTCCGGCTGCCAGTTATCGGCAGGCCCGCGCCGCCGGGATTCGCGCCGCCGGGCTCCGCGCCGGGGTCCTCGCCGGCTCCGGGGGAGGTCGAGGGGCTCGCCGGGGCCGGGCCGTTGACCAGTTCCAGCGGAGCGAAGTTGCCGTTGGTCCGGATGTCGGCCATCGGTAGCGCCCGCGCCCGCAGCCCGACAACACCGTCGGTGCCCCGGGTCACCGCGGCGCCCGGCACCTTGAAGTAGTCGACCACCTTGCGCAGACCGCCGCGGGAGGCCGCCCAGCTCAGGCTCTGCCAGCGGAACGGCAGCCCGTGGACGTTCCCAGGCGCGGCGTCCGGCCGTACCGAGACCATCGGGGCCTCGAGGGTCAGCCCGCCGTGCCCGGGCACGACCGCGTCGTCGAACTGGCACCAGGCGATCTCCGCGTCGGTCCCGGTCGTGTACCAGCAGTTGCGGTAGTGCCGGGTGAACGTCAGGTCGCCGTACGCCCGCACCTCGGCGACCAGGCCGCGGACGGGTGCGGCCTGCACACTGATCACGCCGAGCGGCGCGATGACCTCCTCGCCGCGGTGCACCGGGTAGGTCACCTTCTGCCACATCTCGCCGTCGACGAGTTCGGTGACCGCTTCAAGTGCCGCGGGGTCCGGTGGTGCCGCGACCGCTGCACCCGGCGCGGCCGCGAGGACCAGCGTGGTCACCAGGGCGAGCCGGCCGGACATGAGGCGACTCCGGGACTGGGCGACGCGGACACCGGATGCTACGACGCCGGCCGGCCATTGTGGCCGTTTGGCGGCTTTTATCCGGTGCGTGTCGCCTGCGGTGGAGGCCTCAGATGATCAGGTCCAGGGCGCTGCCGAGCTGCCCGATGTCCAGCGTCTTGCTGGTCGTCTGGCGTTCCTTGAGGGAGTCCTCCTCGGTCCGGGTGAGGACCGCCTTGTCCTTGGCGGCGACCTTCTCGGCCGCCTTCGCCGCCAGGTCGTCGGCCAGCTTCTGCTGGATGCGCTGGAACTCGGTGCGGGCGCTGGGCGTGCTGGACCCCGTCGAGCCGATGGCCTCGACTGCCATGGTGAACCCCTGTCGTCGTCGCTGACTGTCGGGCCACCCCATCGGCAGGGTCGCGCGGATCTGCACCACTATTTGCGGGCGATTTCCCAGGCGTCGCGCAGGGCCGTTCCGTGCAGGGCGGCGTTGATGCCGAGCCAGCGCAGCGGTTCCGGCTCCCAGGCGCGGGAGCGGTGGCCGGTCCACGGCAGCCGGGTGCGTTCTGAGTCCGTACCGGTGATCAGGTCGGCCAGGGTGCGCCCGGCCAGGTTGGCCGCCGCGACGCCGTCGCCGACGTAGCCGCCGGCCCAGGCCAGGCCGTCGGCCAGGCCGACCGAGGGCATCCAGTCGCGGGGGATGCCCAGCGGCCCGCCCCACCGGTACGCGATCGGCGGGTCGATGCCGAAAAGGTCGGTCAGGGCCTTGCGCAGCGCCGCGAAGACGCCGGGCTCGCGGTCGTACGCCGGGCGCACCCGCGAGCCGAAGTGGTACGGCGCACCCCGCCCGCCGAACGCCAGCCGGTCGTCGGCGGTCCGCTGGCCGTAGACGATCAGGTGCCGGTGGTCGGTGAACGTCTCACGCCGGGCCAGGCCGATCCGCTCCCACACCTCGGGCGGCAGCGGCTCGGTGGCGATCATCAGGGAGTACACCGGGGCGAGGGTGCGCCGGTGTCCCGCCAGGGCGGCGGTGTAGCCCTCCAGGGCCCGGACCACCACGTCCGCGCGTACCGTGCCGTGGTCGGTGACGACCGCGCCGCGCGACAGCCGCAGCGCCCGGGTGCCCTCGTGGATCGCGACGCCCCGGCGCTCTACGGCGGCCGCCAGTCCGCGGACCAGGGCGGCCGGCTGCAGCGACGCGCAGTCGGGGCTGAACGTGCCGCCGAGCACCCCGGCGGCACCGCAC
>NZ_JBEZGQ010001325.1:0-1955 GCF_040650095.1 Actinoplanes sp. NPDC048791
TTTCGTTGGACAGATAGTTGCCGCCGCCACCGGACTGGGCCTGCGACCCGGGCGTCGGCCCGTTGTTGTGACACTGCACCGCGGCCGGGTCCGGGCGGGTGCCAGCCGGCCACTCGCACAGCCGGGGGTTCAGCGCCGTCGGCCACGGGCCGGTCCCGGCCGCGACCATCGCCGCCCACGGCAGCGTCGTCTCGATGAACTCCGGCTGGGGCTCCGGCTGCGGCCAGCGGGGCGCCGGGGGCACCGGCTCGGCCACGCCCTCGTTGTTGTTGTCCGGCGAGCCGCCGCGCCAGGCACCGGCCCACTGCTCGATGTTCATCAGGCCGCGGTTGCCCTGGCTGATCGTCATGATCAGGTCGGCGCGCTGCCGGGACCGGGCGGTCAGGTGCGGCCCGAAGGTGTCCTCGACGATGCCGGCGTTGAAGCCGCTCCACGTCACGGGCAGCGCCACGGCCTGCACCTGCACCCGGTGGCCGGCCACGGTGAAGCGCAGGCCGTCGAGCTGCAGCGCCGACGCCCCGGACGGGTTCGACCGGCGGATCTCCCCGTTCAGCTGGTACGGGTCGAACCCGCTGACCAGCACCCGCCGCACCCCGTGCGCGAAGTCGGTGGAGGAGACCCCGCGGGCCGCGTACTCGTACGTCCGCAGCAGGCCGGCGCGCTGGGCGTCGGTGAGCGGGAACGCGGGCTGCCACTGCCGCAGGTCACGCGTGCCCATCAGCCGGGTCCAGTACAGCGGGCGGTCGTCGTACCGCTCGATCGTGCCCATCCGTACCTTGCCCTGGGCCCGCAGCACGGCCGTACGCCACAGCCGGTCACCCTCGCGCCGCAGCACCCGCTGCGCGTCGGCGACCGACCGCGTCCGGCACAGGGACCCCGTCAGAGCCCGCGCGTACGGCGTGAAACCACCCGCCTCGACCAGCTCGTAAGGCACCCGCGTCCCACCGGGCAGGGCCGGGGTCTCGATCCGGCCCTCCTCGTAGGTGACGGGGGCGGTGCGGTCGTAACACCCCGCGGGGCCTGCGGCCGTGGCGGCCTGGGGAACGGCCAGGAGCGCCGCGCTGACTGCGATCACGGTGACCAGACGCATCGGACCTGCCTTCACCAGAGGGCATCGACGTGGGTGACTATATCGTGAATCCGGGCGCGTCCCGGGTGAGAACGGACACCCGTTCCGCCCCCAGGGCGTCGGCCAGAGCGGCGGTCAGGCGGGCGATGTCGGCGGCTGCTCCCTCGTGCAGGGCCTCGGCCACGATGAGCGCGGTCGTGGTGTCCGCGGTGACGGCGGAGAGCCCGCTCTGCCGGTTGGTCCAGCGCCGGGCGTGGGCGTTGCCGGCGGTGTCGGCGAACGTCACCTCGCCGGGCACCGGGTGCTCCTTCTCGCCGCCGAAGGTCAGGTAGGTCTCGTTCCCGGTGGCGTGGCGAACCTCGAGGTCGCCGTCGATCCGGGCGACGTCCAGCGCGGCGACCGGAATCGCGGAGGCCGCGGACATCGCGTTGCACACGTCGACCAGCGGATGCACCGTGGGCAGCTCACCGTCGCGCCGCAGCCGGCGCAGCAGCGACTCGGAGGCGCAGCGGTACTGGGTGGCCTTCACGCCCAGGGCGGTGAACGCGCGCCGCCACGCCTGGATCTCCGGGAACTGGCCTTCGGGACCGGCCGCGAGCCGTTCGCGCGCGACCATGAGCTGGTGCGCGACCACTTCGGCGGCGTGCGCGGCGGTGGGTACGGCCGTCACCAGCAGCGCGCCCGCGGCAAGAGCCGGGAACTCCCGCCAGACGTCGTCGTGATGCTGGAACCTCATGCGATCTCCCCGGTGAGTGCGGTCATCGGACGGCGACCCGTGAGCGGCCGGTCAGGACTTCTCCCGGCGGTGGTGCGCAGGCCGATCGCCAGGCCCAGGGCCACGACGGCGATGCCGGCCCAGACCAGCGGGCGGGGCGCCGGTCCGCCC
>NZ_JBEZGQ010001326.1:0-1954 GCF_040650095.1 Actinoplanes sp. NPDC048791
ACCGGCCGCGGCGAGCCGGCCACCCTCGCGGCCGGTGCCGCACCCCGCGTCGAGGATGCGTGCGCCGCGCGGGACCATCGCGTCGATCAGCCGGGCCTCACCGCCGAGGTCGGCGCCGTTGTTCGCCATGGTGCGGAAACGTTCGACGTACCACTGCGAGTGGCCGGGGTTCGCCGCGATCTGCTGAAGCCAGAGGTTCTCCACGTCAACGAACACTGCCAGACGCGACGGGCCCGGTCTCACGAAGAGACCGGGCCCACATCGATCCGGGACCTACCAGTTACGGAAGTTGTCCTGGGTCTGCGCGTTGAACTCGTCCGTCAGGAACCGGCGGGCCGGGTTGGTCCGCGGGTCCTTGAGCCTGAGGACGTCCAGGCCCTTGACGATGTCGTTCGAGAAGACGTAGCCGTTGTACCAGTACGCGGACCACGAGCCACCCAGCACGAAGCTGTCGGCCGAGAGCGGGCCGCGCTCCCAGTACGCGATCTCCTTGGGCTTGCGGGAGTTGGTGAAGTCCCAGACCGAGATGCCGCCCTGGTACCACGCCTGCACCATGATGTCGCGGCCCGGGACCGGGATCAGCGAGCCGTTGTGGGCCACGCAGTTCTCGTTCTCGGTGTTGGTCCGCGGGATCTTGAAGTAGCTGCGGAACTCCAGCTTGCGGTTCTTGCCCTTGCCGACGATGTCGTAGATCGCGTCGGCGCCCCGGTTCGGGCCGATCTCCGGGTTGCAGGTGGCCGCGCCGCCGCCGCCGAGCTCGTCGGTGAAGACGACCTTGGTGGCGTTGTTGTTGAAGGTGGCCGAGTGCCAGAACGCGAAGTTCACGGTGTCCCGCACGCTGGTGATCACCTTCGGCGCGCTGCGCACGGAGATGTCGAACAGCACGCCGTCACCCATGCAGGCGCCGGCCGCGATGTCCTTCTCCGGGTACGCGGTGATGTCGTGGCAGCCGGTCGTCGGGGACTGGCCCTCGGTGCCACCCGGGTAGCCGCCGTCCGGGAACAGCACCGGGGTCGCCACCACGGCTGCGGCGGTGGGGTTCTGCACCGGCACCCGGACGACCGAGATCTTGTCGTGCGGCAGCGGGCAGTTCGGCTGGTCCGTGCCGGCCAGGTTGTACGACGACACGTACAGGTAGATCGAGTTGTCGCCGCGCTTGCCCGGCACCAGCGTCTGGGTGTGCGAGCCGCAGTCGGTCTTGACCGACTTCAGGTACTTGGGCGACAGCGGGTCGCTGATGTCGAAGATCTTGATGCCCTCCCACCGCTCGCCGGGGGCGGCGGTGGTGGAGCCGGTGTTGTCACAGGAGTCGTTGGTCCGCTGCGAGTCGGTGCCGAGGAACAACAGGTTGCCCTTGACCGAGACGTCGTTCTGCGAGCCGGGGCAGAGCACCTGCGCCGCGACGGCGGGCTCCTCCGGGTCCTTGATGTCGTAGACCGTGAAGCCGTTGTAGTTACCGGCGTATGCGTAATCGTCCTGGAAGGCGAGGTCGGAGTTCGTCGAGGTGGCGAACGGGCCCGTCTTCGGCAGGTTGGCGACCTGGTTGAGGTTGGGGGTGCTGGCGACCTCGTCGACACCGGGCGGGGTGCCGGGATCGAGGGCGGGGGCCTGTGCGGCGCCGCTCGACGGCGCCGACAACAGTCCGATGAGGACCGCTGCCGTGCTGACGCACGCCAGGCGCTTGAGCTGCCGCCCTCGTGAGGCAGAGTGCTTCATGGAGCTCCTTCCGGCTGCTGGCGCACCGAGGGGCAGGATGTAGTCACGGTCGGTGCGCATTCACCTTCGTCGCTACAGTAGTGGCCAGAGGCGGAACGCGGGGGACATTGTTATCCGGGCGAGAGGACCTGATGACTCGGCAAAGGACATTCATGCTGGTCAGCGCGGCAGCCGTGGTGCTGGCAGCCGGCGGGACGGCGATGGTCGCGCGGGCCGGCGACGACCGGTCGGCCGCCGC
>NZ_JBEZGQ010001327.1:0-1953 GCF_040650095.1 Actinoplanes sp. NPDC048791
GGGCACCGACCGCTCCGGCTTCGCCGCCGCCGTCGCCACCGCCCGCGACTCGGACCTGTGCGTGGCCGTCGTCGGAGACCTCGCCGGCCTGTTCGGCAACGGCTCGTCGGGCGAGGGCTGCGACGCCGAGGACCTGCGCCTGCCGGGCGTGCAGGCCGACCTGCTGGCCGAGCTGCTGGAGACCGGTACGCCGGTGGTCGTGGTCGTGGTCTCCGGCCGCCCGTACGCGCTGGGCGACGTGCACGGTCGCGCCGCCGGCCTGGTGCAGGCGTTCATGCCGGGCCAGGAGGCGGGCGGGGCCATCGCCGGCATCCTCAGTGGCCGGATCCAGCCCGGCGGCAAGCTGCCGGTGCAGATCCCCCGGCACCCGGGCGGCCAGCCCGGCACCTACCTGCAGCCGCCGCTCGGCGCCGACCGGACCAACATCAGCAACCTCGACCCGACACCGCTGTTCCCGTTCGGGTACGGCTCGTCGTACACCACCTTCGAGCTGGACGACCTGCGGATCAGCGCGAGCGAGGTGCCCACCGACGGGGAGTTCACCGTGACGGTCCGGGTCTGCAACACCGGCGAGCGCACCGGCGAAGAGGTCGTCCAGCTCTACCTGCACGACACGGTGGCCCAGGTGACCCGGCCGGTCAAGCAGCTCACCGGCTTCGCCCGGGTGTCGCTGGAGCCGCACACCGACGCCCTGGTCCGCTTCCAGGTGCACGCCGACCGGACCGCGTTCACGGGCCGCGACCTGCGGCGCATCGTGGAGCCGGGCGACATCGAGGTCATGGTCGGCACGTCCGCCGAGGACCTGCCGTGCCGGGGCACGGTCCGGCTGACCGGCCCGCTGCGGGTGGTCGGGGCCGACCGCCGGCTGGTCACCCCGCTGGACGTGATGCCGACCAAGGACGCCGAACTGCCGGTCGCGAGCTAGCCGACGTCTCGTGCCCGCCGCTCCCCCAGGGAGACGGCGGGCCGGCGGCTGTCAGCCGGCCGGCAGCCGGGGCCGGGAGTAGGAGCCGACGATCGCCCCGTCGCGGGACTCGATCCCGGTGAAACCGGTGGTGCCGGCGGTGAAGTGGTAGAAGCGCAGCACCGTGCCGTCCGGATCGGGTACGTCCAGGATGGTGCCCGCCGGGGTGTCGTACGGCTCGGCGTGGCGGATGCCGTACCGCTCGCACCGGGCGATGATCTCGTCGAGGACCGCCCGCGAGGCCGGGGTGAACGCGAACACGTCGAAGCCGTCCAGGCTCGGTGTGCCGGCGCAGACGGTCCGGTCCCGCAGCGCGATGCAGAAGCGCTCCCGCGGGTCGATCAGCCTGGCCCCGCGCAGCACGCCGTCCTCCACGAACTCGGAGAACAGTCGCAGGTCGAGCAGCCGGCAGTACCAGGCGACGCTACGGGCCAGGTCGGTGACCGGCAGTTTCACCTGGGTGATCCGGTCGAGTCCGGTGATGCCCCGCAGGGCCGGTTCTTCCTCGGTGGTGGTGGTCATGGCTCGACGCTAGGAGCCGCTTGCCGGACAATCCATGGGTGGGAGTCCGCCGGACCACAGTGTTCGTCTGGAGGGGCCGGGCCGATGGATCTGCTCAGTTCGGTGCTGCGGGAGCTGCGGTTCTCCAGCGCCGCGTACCGGTGGCTGGAGCTCGGCAGCCCGTTCAGCGTGGACTTCGACCGGGCCGGCCTGCGCGGCGTGCACATCATCGCCGAGGGCCGGTGCGAGCTGGTGCTGCGGGACGGCACGGTCCGCGGGCTGACCGCCGGCGATGTCGTGATCCTGCCCCGCGGTGACTCCCACCTGCTGCGCTCGGCGCCGTCCACCGTGGCTGTGTCGGGCTACGACGTGGCCGTCCGCTCCCCCGAGCCACGGTTGACGCTCGGCGGGACGGGCGAGCGGACCGTCGTGGTCTGCGGGGCGTTCGTCATCGGCGAGCCGGACCATCCCGCGCTGCGCGGCCTGCC
>NZ_JBEZGQ010001328.1:0-1953 GCF_040650095.1 Actinoplanes sp. NPDC048791
GTGACAACGGCAGCCGGCCACCGACGGCCGTGAGCGGCTGGCTGAGCAACGGCGAACGCGGTGGCGCGGCGCCGGGGTCGGCGATGGCGGCCCCGCGCGCGTGGCGGCCACCCCGGCAGAGCGCGGTGCGGAACCATTCCGTCTTCGTCGACATCGAGCTGTGGAGCGGGCCCGCCGACCAGCCGTACTGGTCGTGCCCGTTCCTGGCGGCCGTCTGGCAGCTGCAACGGCTGGGACTGATCCGGCACCTGGGCGAGCCGGTCGGTGACCCGCAGCTGATGAGCGCGGCCGACGTGCCGGCCGAGTGGGAGCGGATGCCGGCCGTCGTGCAGCTCAACCCGCGGGCGGCGCCGTTCCGGGCGTACCGGACGTTCACCGCGATGGCCGCCCGGTTCCTGCCGATCGAGCTGGCCGTGCGCACGATCCTGGGCCAGGTGGCCGTGGACGCCACGGTCGCGGAGCAGGTGCGGGAGCGGGCCACGGGCGAGGGCGTCGACCTGCCCGGCGAGGTCGTCGACCGGATCCGTTACGCGTTCCTGTAGGGCACCGGTCCGCCGTCGGCGCCGCGCGAGACCTCCCACAGCTCGCGGAAGAGCTGCGCGCACTCCTTGACCCGCGAGTCGGTCAGCACGAGGCGCGTCTCGGCGATCTGGGCGTGCTTGGGGTCGGCGGTGGTGGTCGGGTTGGTCTCGTACGCCAGGGTGTCGTCGAAGATGATCAGGTCCCGGACCTGGACCCGCAGCGGTGGCGGCACCGCCGCCCGGTCCAGCAGCCGCACGTCGATGCGCATCTCCCGCTGCTCCTCGCAGGCCCGCCGGATCGCCGGGTCGTCGGCCATGGCGGGCGAGTCCAGCACGAAGATGCGCCGGACCCGCTTGCCGCCGCCGGCGGCGCGCCGCTGGGCATCGAGATACCGCTGGCCGATCTCGCTCTGCCAGAGGTCGTGGTCGACGGCCGTCATGCTGATCGCGTCGATGCTCATCGTGGCGGTACGGGTCAGGCCCAGCAGCCAGTCCCGGTCCTCGCCGTAGTAGGTGACCGTGCCGCCCTCGGCGAGCTGCTTGAGGAAGTCCGAGGTCTCCCGGATCTTGTTCTGCACGAAGTGGTAGACGATCGGCGGCGAGGCCGGGGAGATCTGCGTCGAGTTGCGCACCAGCTGGGTGACCAGGTCGGTCTGCAGCGCCGACGCCTCGATCAGTCCGAAGAGCTCGGTGGCCTCGCTGATCTCGGAGAAGGCCGAGCCGACCATCGCCCGCATCTCGGTCATGCCGTCCTTCTCGAGCTGCTCGACCGCCGCGAGCCTGTTCTCGAAGTCGACCAGGAACCGCAGGATCAGCGCGATGCCACCGATCAGGATGGACAGCGTGATCTGCACGTGCTGCGGCTGGTTGAGCGCGTTGGTGATCAGGAAGGTCGCCCCGCCCAGACCCACGGTCAGCAGCGCCTTGCGGGTGACGCTCGAATGCTCGGACGACTGTCCGACCAGCGACATCACCGCGGGCCTGCCGCGGCCAGCGCCGTGACCGCGCCGACCGAGAGCTGGTCGCGGATGCGGTGCACCAGGGTGTCCCACTGCCGGCTGAAACCGGGCCGGCGGTCCAGGGCGGCCCAGACGGCGGCTGAGATCTCGTCACCCCGGGCGCCGGGCATCCACAGGTGCAGCAGATAGTCGATGGCCGGCAGCAGCCGTTCCAGGGCGGCGCGGCGTTCGACGACCCCGATGGCGCTCTTGCCGACGATCTCGAGCAGCGTGCTGAGCAGCCAGTCGTGCAGGGCGACGTCCTCGGCGAGCGCGGTCAGCTCCGGCACCGGCGGCGGCTGTTGACCGGGCACCGACAGCTCCAGCAGGCGCAGGTCGTCGGACCGGACCGAGTAGCGGACCCGGGGCGTGGCCGCTGCGCCGTTGTCGAACCGGGCCGTCCAGCGCAGCCGCGTCCGCGGCGCTCGTATCCG
>NZ_JBEZGQ010001329.1:0-1951 GCF_040650095.1 Actinoplanes sp. NPDC048791
GTCGCCGACCCCGAGCTCCAGCGACATCCCGTGCCTGGGGCCGCGCGTCTTCAAGGTGGCCGGCCCGGACGACGTCCCGATGGTGTCGACCAAGGGCAGCACCCTGGAGACCGCCTCGCTGACCATGTACAACTCCACCTACGACGGCGTGGTGCAGCTGGACACGGCCAAGGGCAAGCTGGCCGCGCTGAAGTTCAGCATGACCAAGGCGGTGAACGAGCCGTTCAAGCTGACCATCCCGGAGGTCGGCGGCCACACCACGCTGATCGAGAGCAACAAGCTCACCACCGACGGCAACGTGCGCTTCTACACCCCCTCGTTCAAGGGCAAGCTGTTCGGCGTCATTCCGGTGACGTTCACCCCGGAGTCGCCGCCGCCGCTGACGCTGCCGGTCCTGTGGTTCACCGACGTGCAGATCAACCTGGCCTTCGTACGCTGCGACACCCTGACCGGCGAGCCCCTGAAGGTGAGCGAGAAGTCGTAACCGGCAGGATGGCCCCGTGAACCTCGACAGCGGGGCCGGGCTGCTGCACCGGCTGACCTCCTACGAGCCGGGACGCGAGTGGGACGTGCCGGTCGACGATCCCCGCGTGCGCCACGATCTCGTCCCCAACGACCCGGCGACGCTGCCGCCGCCGGTCAAGGCCTTTCCGGGCACTGCGCCCCGCATCGCGTTGCCGCGGGAGCTCGACGATCCGGGGGTGAGCGCGACGGCCGTGCTGGCCGGCGTACCGGCTCCGGCCCGGCTGCTGGATGCCGCCCAGCTGGGCCGGGTGCTCTTCCTCAGCGCCGGCGTCGTCCGCACGGCCGAGCGGGCCGGGCGCCGGATCCTGTTCCGCGCCGCCGGCTCGGCCGGCGCCCGCTTCCCGCTGGAGCTCTATGCGAGCACGCGCGGCGTCGCGGGCATCCCGGACGGCGTGCACTGGTACGACCCGGAGCAGCACGCCCTCGTCACAGTGGGCCCGGCCGCCGGCGGCACCGCCACCACACTGATCATCACCGGTGTCCCGTGGCGGACCGGCTGGCGCTACGCCGAACGCGGGTGGCGCCACCTCTACTGGGACGCCGGCACTGTGCTCGCCCAGCTCTCCGCCGCCGCCGACAGCGCCGGCCTGACGCCCCGGCTGCGCTCCCTGTTCCCGGACGCCTCAGTCAGCACCCTGGTCGGCGCGGACGGCGTGCACGAGTATCCGCTGGCCCTGCTGACCTTCGGCGACGGCGAGCCGGCCATCGGGCCGGGCGGAGCGGCGGTGCCGGGCGACCTGCCCCGGGTCGAGCTGCCCTTGTGCACAGCGGCCCAGCGCGCCGGGGACCGTGACGAGCTCGGCGAGCCCTGGCCGCGCGGGGCGGAGCTGCCCGGGCCGCCACCGTCGGATTCGCTCGACGAAGTGATCCGCCGGCGCGGCTCCCAGCGCCGGATGGACCGCTCCCGCACCCTGCCCCGGGCGGCGCTGGAATGGCCGATGGCGGCGGCGCTGCGCGGGATTCGGGTACCGCACTGGGTGGCCGTGCACGGCGTCGACGACGTGGCGCCGGGCCTCTACCGCTGGCCGGACCTGACCGAGCCGCTGCACGCCGGCGATCTGCGCGACGAACTACTGCGCATCGCCCTGGACCAGGGGCTGGCCGGCGACGCGGCGTACGTGGCAATTGCCGCGACCCCACTGTCGAGGCTGGACGATCGAAGTTACCGCGAGGCGCAGCTGGAGGCCGGGCTGGTCGAGGGCCGGTTGCACCTGGCGGCGTACGCGCTCGGGGCCGGCGCCAGTGGCATGACTTTCCTCGACTCGGAGGTCCCGGCCCTGCTCGGCGAGCCGGCCGACCTGGCCACCCTGATCTTCACCTGCGTCGGCGTCCCGCAGTACGCCGCACGGGACGGCGGCGCACCCGGCGCGCCGGTGGAGGTCCGCCCGGTCATGCCCCGCCTGGGCCGCCCCTGAGGGCTCAGGAG
>NZ_JBEZGQ010001330.1:0-1949 GCF_040650095.1 Actinoplanes sp. NPDC048791
GCCGCACAGCGGCGGCCACCCGCGCTCCCTACTGGAACAGCTTCGCCGCGGTGATCGCCGTCTGGATCACGCCGTAGCCCAGCAGCACCACGACCAGCGCCCAGGACAGGGCCAGCCGTACGTTCGACGTCTTCATGCCACCGCCTCCTTCTTCTCCTCGCTGCGCGGCTCGTGGAACCGCTCCGGCACCGGCTGCACCAGCAGGTTCGCGATGAAGCCGACGGCCAGCACCCCGACCATGGTGAACAGCGCCGGCTGGTACGCCGACGCCGTCAGCGTGCCCGGCTTGCCCTGGGCGTCCAGGAAGCCGTTGACGATCAGCGGGCCGGCCACGCCGGCGGCCGACCAGGCGGTCAGCAACCGGCCGTGGATCGCGCCGACCTGGTACGTGCCGAACAGGTCCCGCAGGTAGGCCGGCACCGTGGCGAAGCCGCCGCCGTAGAACGACAGGATCACGCCGGCCAGCAGCACGAACAGGCCCACGGCGACGTGCCCGACCGAGGCCAGCAGCGCGTACAGGATCATGCCGACGCCCAGATAGACCATGTAGATCCGCTTGCGCCCGATGAGGTCGGAGGTCGACGACCAGACGAAGCGGCCGGCCATGTTGAACAGCGAGAGCACCCCGACGAAGCCGGCCGCCGCGGCCACCGCGACCGCGGACTTGCCGCCGGAGTCCCGGAAGAAGTCCTGGATCATCGGGCTGGCCTGCTCCAGGATGCCGATGCCGGCCGTCACGTTGCAGAACAGCACGATCCAGAGCAGCCAGAAGGCCCGGGTCCGGATCGAGTTGGCCGCCGACACGCTGGCCGTGGTGACCAGCGGCTTCTCCTTGACCGAGGCCGGGTCCCAGCCGTCGGGCACCCAGTCCTCGGCCGGTACGCGCATGTTCACGACGCCGAACATCATCACCACGAAGTAGCCGATGCCCAGGGTCAGGAACAGCGCCACGAGCGCACCACCGCCGGCCACCGAGGTCGACACGTTCGGGTCGTAACCGGAGTCGTAGAACGACAGCAGCTGCCGCGACAGCGGGCTGGCGATCAGCGCACCACCGCCGAAGCCCATGATCGCCAGGCCGGTGGCCAGGCCGGGACGGTCCGGGAACCACTTGATCAGCGTCGAGACCGGCGAGATGTAGCCGATGCCGAGCCCGATGCCGCCGAGGAAGCCGTACCCGAGGTAGACCAGCCACAGCTGTTTCGTGCTGATGCCGAGCGCGCCGACCAGGAAGCCGGCGGCCCAGAAGCAGGCCGAGACGAACATCGCCTTGCGCGGGCCGTTCGCCTCGACCCAGGTGCCGCCGACGGCCGCGGACAGGCCGAGCATGACGATGGCGATACTGAAGATGATGCCCACCGACGTCGCGCTGGCGTCGAAGTGGGAGACGAAAGAGTTCTTGTAGACGCTGGTCGCGTACACCTGGCCGATGCACAGGTGCACGGAGAGCGCGGCCGGTGGGATCAGCCAGCGGCTGAACCCGGGCGGCGCCACGGAGTGTTGACGGTCGAGCGCGGACAGCATGCGGCGCCTCCCAGCCCTGGTGATGATCTATCGAGGCTCATCATCGACCCGCGGGAAAATTGCTGCAACAAATAGCGGCCCGCCGGACACAGCAGGATGTGATGACGCAGACCGGGCCGACCGACCAGGACCTCTGGACCGCGGTGGCCGCCGGCGACGAGGCCGCCTTCGGGACGCTGTTCGACCGGCACTCGCGGGCCGTCTACAACCACGCCTTCCGGCTCAGCGGCTCGTGGAGTGTCGCCGAGGACGTCACCCAGGCGACGTTCGTGGTCGCGTGGCGCAAGCGCGGGTCGGTCCGGCTGACCCACGGGACGGCCCTGCCGTGGCTGCTGGTGGTGGCCGGCAACCACGTGCGGACCGAGTGGCGCTCGGCCCGGCGGCGGCGGGCGCTGCTCGGGCGCGTACCGGTGGAGCATGATCCG
>NZ_JBEZGQ010001331.1:0-1946 GCF_040650095.1 Actinoplanes sp. NPDC048791
CTCGACCGGTACGGCGGCAGCCCCGTCCCGGTCGCGCTGGATCACCCCCGGGGCGAGCGCCGCGGCGACGTCAGCGGCGGCGGCGAGGGCGGCGTCATGCGAATCGATAGTCGGCACCGCCCGATCGTAGGTGCAACCGCACGGCACCGGGACAGCTCCCGGGCCGGCACCGCGGCCGGGTTGTGCTGGACGGATGACGAGTGGCCGCACCTGGAAGCTCTACGCCGCCGCGATGGCGCTGGCCATCGCCGGCTACCAGCTGATCCCCGAGAACGGCTGGTGGGAGAGCACCTGGGAAGTCGCCATCGGGTACGCGGGCACAGCCGCCATCCTGCTGGGCGTACGCCGGCTGCCGCTGGCCGACCGGCTGCCCTGGTGGTGCTTCGCCGCCGGTGTCTTCAGCAACGCCACCGGCATCGGCGTCGCCATCTACAGCGACCAGGTGCTGGGCTGGAGCGACATGCCCACCCCGTCCGACCCGTTCTTCCTGGGCCTCTACCCGGCCTGCGCGCTCGGCCTGGCCCTGCTGATCCGCCGCCGCGACCGGCGGCGCAACTGGACCGCGATGGTCGACGCCACCACCATCACCACCGGCCTGGGCCTGCTCGCCTGGGTGTACGTGATCCACCCGGCCGCCCAGGACGCGGACATGTCGGTGCTGGGGCGCACGGTGCAGGTCGCGTACCCGGTCGGGGATCTGCTGCTGCTGGCGATGATGACCCGGCTGTTGCGCACCGGCGGCAGCCGCGGCGCGCCGTTCTGGTGGATCACCGGCTCGCTGGCCGCGTTCCTGATCGGTGACACCGCCTGGGTGCTGCTGGGCAACCTCGGCGACTTCGGCGTGCACCTGGAGGAGGTGCTGTGGTTCCGCCGGGGCCTGGACGAGGTGTTCCTGGTCGCGTTCACCCTGTTCGGCATCGCCGCGCTGCACTCCGGCGCGCGGGAGCTGGGCGTCACCGCGGCGCCGCAGCCGCCGCGGCTGGGCAAGCTGCAGCTGGTCGTGCTGACCACCACGTCGCTGATCGCCCCGGCGATCCTGGCCACCCAGCTCTACCACGGCGGGGTCAAGGACGGCCTGGCCATCGTGATCGGCTGCACGGCGCTGTTCCTGCTGGTCGTCACCCGGATGGCGCAGCTGGTCCGGCAGGTGGAGCTGCAGACCCGGCAGGTCCGGGAGCTGTCCCGCACCGACGAGCTGACCGGGCTGCCGAACCGGCGCGCCTGGAACGACGAGCTCCCCCGGGCCCTGGAGCACGCCCGCCGCGACGGCGCCCCGCTGGCGGTGGCGCTGCTCGACCTCGACCACTTCAAGAAGTTCAACGACAGCTACGGCCACCCGGCCGGGGACCGGCTGCTCAAGGAGGCGAGCGCGGCCTGGCACGGCGCGCTGCGTCAGGGCGACACGGTGGCCCGCTGGGGCGGCGAGGAGTTCGTGGTCCTGCTGCCGGGCGCCGACGCCGACGTGGCCCGCGAGGTGCTCAGCCGGGCCCTGGCGCGTACGCCGCTGGGTCAGACCTTCTCGGCGGGCGTCGCCCAGTGGGACGGCACCGAGACCTCGGAGGACCTGCTCCAGCGGGCCGACGCCGGCCTGTACGCGGCCAAGGCGGCCGGCCGCAACCAGATCGCCGCCGCGTCGTCACGTGAACATATGCGCAGCTCAGCATAGGGTTGTCCACGCCGTTGCGGGATGCCCGGACGCCGGGCCGGGTCGGTATGGTGGGCGGCGGCCGACCGACCCACCCGCCATCCGGAGTGACCACTGTGACCGCACCCGAGGACGTCACCGACCGGCGCGACGCCGCGCCGGGTGACGACATCGACCGGACTTCGGCACCGCCCGCACCACCGGACGCCCCGGCGCCCGGCCGCCGGATCGGCTCGATCGAGATCCTGGCCGGGCTGCTGGTGCTGCTCGTGGTCTTCCGCAACCCGCTGGCCGCCCTCGT
>NZ_JBEZGQ010001332.1:0-1946 GCF_040650095.1 Actinoplanes sp. NPDC048791
CGGCGCCGCGCACGATGCGCACGTCGCTGTCGAACCCGCGGGCGAGATCGGCCACGATCGGCTCGTCGGCCGCCGCGCCGCTGACCGTGACGTCGACGAGCGTCTCCCCCGGCCGCGGCTCGGCCGGCGGCAGCGGGAAGAGCCCCTGCGCGAGCTCCGAACCGGGCCGGCGCAGCAGGTCGGCGACCGGGCCGGACTCGATGAACCGGCCGTCGCGCATCACCGCGGCGGCGTGGCAGATCCGCTTCACCACGTCCATCTCGTGGGTGATCAGCAGGATGGTGAGTCCCAGCCGCTGGTTGAGCTCGCGCAGCAGATCCAGGATGGACCGCGTCGTCTCCGGGTCCAGCGCGGAGGTGGCCTCGTCGGAGAGCAGCACCTGCGGCCCGGCCGCGAGCGCCCGGGCGATGCCGACCCGCTGCTTCTGCCCACCGGACAGCTGCGCCGGGTACGCGTTCGCGCGCTCGCTCAGCCCGACCAGCTCGAGCAGCTCCGCCACCCGCCGCGCCCGTTCGTCCCGCGGCACCCCGGTGACCTCCAGCGGGAAGGCGACGTTGCCGGCCGCCGTACGGGAAGCCAGCAGCGCGAAATGCTGATGCACCATGCCCACCCGCTGCCGGGCCGCGCGCAGCGGTCCGCGTTTGAGCGCGGTCAGCTCGACGCCGTCCACCACCACGGTCCCGGCGTCGGGGCGTTCCAGCAGGTTGACGCAGCGCAGCAGGGTGCTCTTGCCCGCGCCGCTCTGTCCCAGCACGCCGAAGATCTGGCCCCGGGCGACACTGAGATCAACGCCGTCGACCGCGACGACGGAGGCACGCCGGCCGGCGTGATAGGTCTTGCGCAGACCCTGGATCTGAATCACGGATGCACCGTCGAATCCTATAAAGCCGATGGGTATTGCGAGGCCGAAAGATAGCTCGGACCGCCGCCGCGGGTCGATGCCCGGGCCGGAGTTTGTAACGACCGTCACCGGTCGGCAGACCTGACCCCGGCGGCTCTGCTACGGTGCTTTCAGGTCATGAGTGCCAGCGCGAAGCCCCGGCTTGCTGGCCGGCAACCCTTGTGTTCGCGATGGGGTGCTCCGGGTGAGGACCGGGCCGGCGTCGACACCGACGCGGGCAAGCGCGGGCCCCGGGGCGGGGTCCCCGACCTCCCGGAGGCAGCACCATGTCCCTCGTCCTGCAGCACACCGACCTCGACGTCGTCGGCGCGGAACTGACCGTCGACCTGCCCGACGGCACGACGGTCCCGTTCGCCCACCTGGACTACGCCGCGACCGCCCCCTGCGTGCGCGCCGCCGCGGACGCCGTGCAGAGCCTGCTCCCCTGGTACGGCAGCGTGCACCGCGGCACCGGCATCCGCTCCCAGACCTCGACCCTGGAGTACGAGCGAGCCCGCGACCTCGTCGGCGAGTTCCTCGGCGCCCGGCCCGGCGACACGGTGATCTTCACCCGCAACACCACCGACGCGCTGAATCTGCTCGCCCGCGCCCTGCCGGCCGAGGCCACCACGATCGTCTTCGACGGCGAGCACCACGCGAACCTGCTGCCGTGGCGCCGCCCGCTGCGACTGCCCACGCCGGCGAGCCCGGACGAGGCCGTCGCGGCCCTCGAGCGAGCCCTGCGGAGCGTGCGCGGGCTGGACGGGCCGGGGCTTGACGGGCCCGGGCTGGCCGGACCGGCGCAGGGCGGGCCGGTTCTGGTCGCGGTCACCGGCGCGAGCAATGTGACCGGCGAGATCTGGCCGGTGCGGCGGCTGGCCGACGTGGCCCACCGGTACGGCGCCCGCATCGTCGTGGACGCCGCCCAGCTCGCGCCGCACTCCCCCGTCGACCTCGCCACCCTGGGCGCGGACTACCTCGCCCTGTCCGGGCACAAGCTCTACGCCCCGTTCGGCGCCGGCGTGCTGGCCGGGCGGGCCGACTGGCTCGACGCCGCCGAGCCGTA
>NZ_JBEZGQ010001333.1:0-1944 GCF_040650095.1 Actinoplanes sp. NPDC048791
TTGTCTTTCAGCCGCCGCCCTCCCCGCTCTACCCCGCCCCATACTCACCCTAACCCTACACCCCGCTCTTCCGAGCATCGCGTACAGTGCCACTCTCAGCACCCGAGCCAGCGCAGCGCCTTGGGATCGTCCGGCACGGTGTGCGTACGCCGCAGGTTCTGCAGCTGCAGCCGGTGCTCGACGCTGCGGAGAAAGCGGTAACCGCGCAGCAGCGTCTCGCCGTCCTCGCGGCCCACATAGCCGCCCGCCACCAGCGCGCGCAGCGCGGGCAGGGTGCCGGGCTCGCGCAGGCTCTCGTCGATCCGGCCGTGCACGAGCTGGAGCAGCTGCACCGCGAACTCGATGTCGCGCAGGCCACCGGGACCACGCTTGATCTCGCGCTCGACCTCCCGGGCCGGCACGTTGTCGATGATCTTGCGGCGCATGTCCCGGACGTCCTCGACCGCCTCGGGACGCTCGGCGGCGTGCCAGACCAGCGGGGCCAGGTCGTCGATCCACTCGGCCGCCAGGTCCAGGTCACCGGCGGCCGGGCGGGCCTTGAGCAGCGCCTGGAACTCCCACGTGCGGGCCCAGCGGCGGTAGTACGCCTGGTGGCTGGCCAGGGTGCGGACCAGCGGACCGCGGTTGCCCTCCGGGCGCAGCGCGGCGTCGACCGGCCAGGCCACCTGCCCGCACACCTCGATGAGCCGGGCCGCGACGGCGGTGCCCGCGCTGAGGTCCTCGTCGCCGGCCGCCACGAAGATGACGTCCACGTCGGACACGTAGTTGAGCTCGTAGCCGCCGCACTTGCCCATCGCGACGACCGCCAGCCTCGGATGAGCGGTGCTCGCGGGCAGACCGGCGAGGGCGATCGCGTACGCCGCCGCGAGGGTCTCGTCGGCCAGCCGGGACAGCGCCGCCATGGTCGGCTCGAGACCCCGGCCGCCGGTCAGGTCGGCCGCGACGATCCGCAGCAGGGCCACCCGGTACGCCGTACGCAGCAGCGGGACGGTCGGCGGCCCCTCCCCCGTCGAGTCGCCGAACTCCAGGTGCCCCTCGGCGTTCGGCGGCAGGCCGGTCTTGCCGGTGGCGAGCACCCGCCACTGATCGGGGTTCGCGACCAGGTGGTCACCCAGCGCGGACGAGGCGCCGAGCACCGCGACCAGCCGGCGCCGCAGCCCGGCGTCGGTGTAGATCGCGTGCAGCACGGCGTCGGCCGCCGGGCTGTCGGAGATCTCCTCGCCGGGCCCGGTCACCGGGCCTCCGCTGCCGCGCTGGGCCGCCCGGGCCACCGCGTCGACCATCCGGTGCAGTTGGCGCAGGGCGAGATTGGGGTCGGCGGCCCGGGACAGGGCGTGGATCAGCTCACCCGCGTCACCGTCGACCGGGGCCTGCGCCTCGGCGTCCCACAGCCGCAGACCGCCGGGGCCGAGCAGGTCGGCGGCGCGGGTGCCGTTGTCGGCGAAGCCGTACCGGGCCAGCCGGCTGGGCCTGGTCATCTACTGCCCCAGCAGCGGGAGGGTGCGGATGGTCCCGGGATTGGGGATGTCGGCATCAGGGAGGGTGCCGAGGGCCAGCGAGGCGAAGCGGGCCGCGAACGGCTGCCAGACCTCCTCGACGTCCGGCAGGATCTCGGCCGTGGCCGCCACGACCGCCTCGGCGTCGTAACCGAGCTCGTCGAGCGCCGCCACGTCCGTCCGGGTCCAGTCGGCGATCATCTCGGCGTCGCACTCGATGTGGAACTGCAGGCCCCACGCCCGGTCACCGAGCCGGAACGCCTGGTGCGGATACCGCGAGGAGGCGGCCAGCAGCACGGCGCCGATGGGCAGCTCGGTGATCTCGTCGCTGTGCCACTGCACCACGTCGGGCAGCAGCGGCACGTACTTGAACAGCGGGTCGCCGTCCGCCGCGTCGCGCCGGCCGACCAGGCCGGGGCCGATCTCCGGGCCGGAGGTGCTGCGCTCG
>NZ_JBEZGQ010001334.1:0-1943 GCF_040650095.1 Actinoplanes sp. NPDC048791
GGGCCGACCCGGCCGGGGTGCCCGCCGGCGGTGGCTCCTCGATCGGCGGACCCGACCACCTGGCCACCATGCTGCTGGCCGAGGCGGCCGGCCTGGCGCCGGCCCGGGTCGCCTACCGGCGCAACGACGGCGGCGGCGACCTGCTCGCCGCCGTCCTCGGCCGCGAGGTCGCGTTCGCCATGTCCGGCCTGAGCGAGTACGCCGACCAGATCACCTCGGGTCAGCTGCGGGCCCTCGCGGTGACCAGCGAGCAGACCGTCGACCAGGTGCCGGCGCCGACGGTCCGGGCCGCCGGCCTCGACGTCGTCTTCAACAACTGGCGCGGCATCGTCGCCCCGCCGGGCCTGGCCCCCGCCGATGCGGCTGCGCTGCGGGCGACCGTCGCGAAGCTGGACACCTCGGCACCCTGGGCCGCGGCCCGCAGCCGCTTCGGCTGGACGCCGGCCTATCTGACCGGCGACGCCTTCGGCGCCTTCATGGCCGAGGAGAGTGCCCGGGTGGCCGGCGTGCTGCGCCGGCTCGGCCTGCACCGCCTTTGACCGGTACGCCGGCCACAGGCCTGATCGCCGTGAAGTCGCCTTCCTCGTAACGGCTGGCGCTCAGCAGCAGCACCCACTCGTCGCAGCCCTGCCACGGGTACACGTCCGCGGCACCACCGCGCACGGTCCGCGGCCCGTCGCCGATGCGCGGCCGGCCGTCCGCCGGTGCCTGCGCGTAGTCGGGGAACCAGGCGTCGGCACAGAGCTCGGTCGCCGAGCCGATCCCGGCCAGCCCGAACGCGTTCTCGGCCGCGGCGGTCCGTTGCTCGTCGCCGAAGTCGTCGAGCAGCTGCTCCTCGCCCGGCCGGTCGTCGCCGCGGAACGTCAGCGTGGTGGTGCCGGCGCGGGCCGCGTACTCCCATTCGGCTTCACTGGGCAACCGGAACGGCAGGGCCGCGAGCAGCTCGTCGAGGTCGTCCTCGATCCGGGCGGCGGTGGTGCCGGTGTCGGCGAAGTCGTCCTCGTAGCCGGGCAGCCAGTGGCGGACCTGCTCGACCGTGAGCGGGTGGCGCGCGATCAGGAACGGCTCGACCCGCACCTCGCGCGCCGGCCGCCACTGTGCGGCGGCTTCGAAGAACGGGTCGGGGTCGTCCTCGAACTCACCGCGCTCCTGGATGCCGCGTACCGCCGCCAGCTCGGCCTCCGACAGACCCATCCGGAACGTCCCGCCCGGCACCTCCCGGAAGACGACCCCGGACGCCGGGTGCCGCCAGGCCGGCCGCCCGTTCACAGTCTCCGCTGCCCACATGCCGGCGCACGATAGCAACCCGGATCCGCCCCGGGTTCTGTCGTACCCGTCCGATACAACTACGACCCGATCGATCGTGCGGGAGGACCGGATCGTGACCGAGGACGAGATCGCCTACGAGCGGCGCAGCTCAGCGCCGGTCATCGCGCCCGTGCGCCCGCGCAAGCTGGCCAAGGTGCCCTTTGTGGAGCTGGCCGAGGGCCGGTTGCAGGGCGTCGTGTCGAGCGGCTCGGACGTGTCGCGGGTCTACGTCTCCTCGATCACCGCCGGGGACCACGGGCTGAGCTGCACCACCAACAACAACCGGCCCTGTGGCGGCCTCGGCGCGGCCCGGCCATGCAACCACATCGGCGCGCTGATCGACGCCGCGGTGGCGCAGTACGGCCTCGACCGGGTGACCCGCTACCTGAAGGCCGACCTGCCCGAGGGCGAGCAGGACCTCCGCCGCGGCCTGCACCCGACGACGGCGCCGAGGCACTCCGCCGAGGTGTTCAGCAGCTTCCTGCGCCATCTGGCCTACCTGGAGCTCCCACCGGCCGCCGACCCCCTGCCCGAGCTGCAGTGGTTCCCGGCCGCCGGGGTGGTGAGCTGATGCTGGCCGCGGCGCTGCGCACCCGCCCGGCCGGGCTCGACGAGGCGCTGGCCGTGGTCGACGG
>NZ_JBEZGQ010001335.1:0-1941 GCF_040650095.1 Actinoplanes sp. NPDC048791
GCACCGGGCCGGGTGGCAGCGGTGCTCCGCGCCCGGCACGAGGCCAGGATCGAGGTGGGCGCTCCGGCGGCCGGGGCGGCGTACCGAAAAGTGACGCTGCCGGCCGGCCGGCCGGTGCCGATCGTCCTCAGCCCTTGACCGCTCCGAGGATCACGCCCCGGGTGAAGTGGCGCTGCACGAACGGGTAGACCAGGGCGATCGGGGCCACGGTCACCACCACCACGGCCATCTTGATCGCCAGGGTGGGTGGCAGGGCGACCCCCACCGCACCCGAGGTCTGCGGGGCCTGTCCGGCCAGGATGTAGCTCTGCAGGATCCGCTGGATCGGGAACTTCTCGTTGTCGTCGATGTAGAGCAGCGCGTTGAACCAGATGTTCCAGTAACCGACCGCGTAGAACAGGCCCACCACCGCGACCACCGCCCGCGACAGCGGCAGCACGATCCGGAGCAGGATGCGGAACTCGCCGGCCCCGTCGATCCGGGCGCTGTCGAGCAGCTCGCCCGGGATGTTCTGGAAGAACGCCCGGACCACGACGAGATTGAACACGCTGACCGCGCCCGGCAGGATCAGCGACCACAGGCTGTCCTTGAGGCCGAGCCCGGTCACCACCAGATAGCTCGGCACCAGGCCGGGATAGATCAGGAAGGTCAGCAGGAAGTAGAAGAGCAGGCCGCGGTGCAGAACCGAGCCGGGCCGGGACAGGCCGTAGGCGGCCAGCACGGTCAGGACCAGGCTGAAGGCGGTGCCGACCACGGTGACCAGGGTGCTGATCAGCAGCGCCTTGCTGATCTGCCCACCGGAGAAGATGATCCGGTACGCCGAGAAGTCGAGCCCGCGTGGCACCACCACCAGGCCACCGGCGGCGTTGATCGTCTCCCGCGACGACAGGCTGGTCACCAGCACCACCCACAGCGGCACCAGCACGGCCAGCACGACGGCCGTCAGCACCACCCCCTTGGCGGTCTGGCCGGCGATCCCGGGATCCTCCTCCCAGGCCGGCCGCTCGGGATGCCGGCGGCGCGACGCGCGCAGATTCGTGGTCGCGGTCATGATCGCGAGTACACCCCCCGTTCGCCGAGCAGATGGGCGACCTTGTTGGCCGCCAGGATCAGCACTAGCCCGACCATCGCCTTGAACAGCCCGGCGGCAGCGCCGAAGCCGTAGTCGCCGGTCGCGATGGACTGGTGGTAGACGAAGGTGTCCAGCACCTCGGCGGCCTGCCGGCCGACCGCGTCACGCTGCAGCAGGAACTGCTCGAAGCCGACCGACAGGGCGTCGCCCAGCCGCAGGATCAGCAGCAGCACGATGACCGGGCGCAGGCTGGGCAGGGTGATGTGCCACAGCCGGCGCCAGCGGCCGGCGCCGTCCACGGCCGACGCCTCGTACAGGTTGGGGTCGACCGCGGCCAGCGCGGCCAGGAAGACGATCGTGCCCCAGCCCAGGTCCTTCCAGACCGCCTCGGCGGTCACCAGCACGATGAAGGTGTCCGGGTTCGACATGATCTCCGGCGGGTTGATGCCCGCGTCGCGCAGCTCCTGCGACAGCAGCCCGGCGCCGCCGAGCATCTGCACGAAGAAGGTCACCACCAGCACCCAGCTGAAGAAGTGCGGCAGGTAGACCACGGTCTGCACGAAGCCGCGCAGCCGCCGCGACAGGATGCTGTTGAGCAGGATCGCCAGCGCGATCGGCAGCGGGAAGAAGAAGACCAGCTGGAACGCGGTGATGGACAGCGTGTTCCACAGTGCGTCCCAGAACGCCGGGTCGGCGAAAAGATCCCGGAAGTTGTCCAGGCCGACGAACGGGCTCGAGGTCAGTGCCTGCAGCGCATCGTCGCCCAGGTACGGGTTGTAGTCCTGGAACGCCACGATGTTGCCCAGCACCGGCAGGTAGTGGAAGAGCAGCAGGACTACGGCGCCCGGCGCGACCATGGCCAGCAGCGG
>NZ_JBEZGQ010001336.1:0-1939 GCF_040650095.1 Actinoplanes sp. NPDC048791
CCGCACGCCGGGCACGTCATCGAGCGGCTGCGCGCGCTGGATCTGCTCGTCGTCTCCGACATCTTCCTCTCCGAGACCGCGGCCGCGGAGAGCCTGCTCGAGCAGCGCCAGAAGCGCCTCACCGAGGTCGTCCTCCCGGCGCCGCGCGGCAGCATCCTGGACAGCTCCGGTGCGGTGCTGGCGCACAGTGTCGAGGCCCGGTACATCTACGCCGACCCGGAGATGATCAAGGATCCGGTCGCCGCGGCCGCCAAGCTGTCCCCGAAGCTGGGCATCCCGCCGTCCAAGCTGATCTCGCTCATGGCGAAGAAGAAGCGGCCCGGCGGCGGCCCGTCCCGCTTCGAGTACCTGGCCCGCGGGGTCGACATCGCGGTGGCCGACGAGATCGCCGCGATGAAGATCCCCGGCATCAGCTCCGACCGTGACGAGCGCCGCGACATCCCGGGCGCCGACCTCGCGGCCAACCTGATCGGCTTCACCGGCGACGACCACACCGGGTTGGAGGGCCTCGAGGCCCGCTACGACGAGTTGCTGCGCGGCAGCGACGGCAAGCGGGTGTTCGAGATCGGCCGGGGTGACCTGGCCAAGGAGATCCCGGGCGGCTACCACCGTCAGGACGACGCCTCGCCCGGCTCGTCGATCCAGCTGACCATCAACCGCGACCTGCAGTTCGAGGTGCAGCGGGTGCTGAGCCAGCAGGGCGAGAAGAACAACGCGACCGTGGCCGCCGCCGTGGTGCTCAACGCCAAGACCGGCGAGGTGCTGGCCCAGGCGAGCTACCCGGCCTACAACGCGGCCAAGCCCGGCGACTTCAAGCCCCGCGACCGGGAGGACGTGGCGACCAGCGTCATCGCCGACCCGGGCTCGACGCACAAGGCGTTCACCATCGGCGCGGCCCTGGAGGAGGGCGTCATCACCCGGGACTCGCTCATCACGGTGGGCCCGGGTCTCAAGCGCGGCGGCTACGACTTCGTGGACACCCACCGTCAGCCGTCCGGCACCCGGCTCACCATCCCGGGCGTGCTGGCGTACTCGTCGAACGTCGGCACGATCCGCATCGCCGACAAGCTCGGCAAGGCCAAGCTGTACGAGTACCAGCAGCGCTTCGGGCTCGGCCGGGCCACCAACGAGGGCATGCCGGGTGAGGCGACCGGCAAGCTGCTGACCCCCGCCGAGTGGAGCGGTTCGGCGTCCGGCTCGGTGCCGATCGGCATGAGCGTCGACGCCACGCTGATCCAGATGACCGCCGGGTACGGCGCCATCGCCAACGACGGCACCTACATCCAGCCGCACCTGATCAAGGCGACCATCTCCGGCAGGAACGGCTCGGTCGTCCCGGCCCCGGCACCGGAGACCCACCGGGTGCTCAGCGCCGGCACGGCCCGGCAGCTGCGCGAGATGATGGAGTCGGTGGTCGACGCCGAGGGCGGCACGGGTGGCCGGGCCAAGGTCGACGGCTACCGGGTCGCGGGCAAGACCGGCACCGGCAAGATGCTGGTCGAGGGCCAGTACACCAAGCACAACGCCGGCTCGTTCATCGGCATGGCACCGGCCGAGGACCCGCAGTTCGTCATCGGGGTCTTCGCCGACGTGCCCGACGGCACCGGCGGCGACGTGGCCGCTCCGGCGTTCAGCAAGATGATGTCCTCCGCGCTGCGCCACTACCGGGTGCCGCCGTCGGGTAACCCGGAGCCGACCTTCAAATTGAAGGGCTAACAGCACCGATGGCGTTCGCAGCGGGATGCCGGCCACGGGGTAGGGTCTGACGCCGTGTCCGGCATTCCCCGTCCCCAGACAGTCCGGCCCTCTCGGCTGGCCGACCTCGCGGTGCTGATCAGCGCCGAGCTGGTCGGTCCCTCCGCGGCGACCCGGGCGTCCAAGGCGTCGCGGTCCAGGTTGGCACAAAGCACAATGGACGCCCCAGCCGCCAGCGGCGCCA
>NZ_JBEZGQ010001337.1:0-1939 GCF_040650095.1 Actinoplanes sp. NPDC048791
CTCCGGCGGCGGGGACCGGCGGTGAGCCTGCTCGCCGGGACGCTCGCGGTGCCGGTCACGGCCGTGACGATGGGGTACGCCGCCATTGCCGTGATGCTGACCGCGCACGGTGGCCCGCAGCCGCCGGCATCGGCCGGGACCGCATCGGCCGGAACCCCATCGTCGGCCGGGACCACACCGTTACCCGAAACGGCACCGTTGGCCGACACCGTGCCGTGGCCCGAGTCCGCGCCGCCGGCTCCGGCCATGCCGCGGCCTGCGCCCGTCCCATCGGCCGAAACCACGCCGCCGGCCGCGACCGCGCCGTTGCCGGAGGTCGCACCACCGGCCGAAGCTGCGCCACGGCCCGTGCCCCCATCGCCGGTCGGAACCGTCCCGTGGCCCGAGCCGGCACCACCACCCGAGACCGCACCACCACCCGAGCCCGCGCCACCACCCGAGACCGCACCTCGGCCCAAGTCCGCACCACCGACCAAGTCCGCGCTGCCGGTCGAGGCCACGGCGTTGCCCGAGGCCGCGCCATCGCGATGATCCGGTGCTGGGCTGGGCGGTTGTTCGCTGTCGTCGGTGGGAGTCGGGTCCGCGAGCGACAGATGACGCGTAGCGAAGCGCCAGCCGATCGCGTACAGCAGGGTGATCAGGCCGCAGGCGATCAGGATGACGCGTTCGTCCACGCGGTCCACGAACGCCGCCGCCCCGAGCTGGCTCACCGAGATCGCCAGCGTCGCCAGCATCATGTCCGTGGCGAAGACCCGGCCCCGCAGCCGGTCCGGCACCTCGCCCTGCAGGGCGTAGTTGGACAGCACCCAGTTCGTTCCGCCCGCGAAGTGGGCCACGAAGACCAGCGCCAGCACCAGGGGGAACCACGGCGCGAAGGCCACGCCGATGTAGCCGAGGCCGTACAGGCCCATCGACAGGGCCAGGCCGGGCAGCAGCCAGGTGCGGTGGTTCAGGACGGGCCGCATCACCAGCGGTCCGACCAGGGCACCGGCGCCGCGTACCGCGAAGAGCAGGCCCGCGCCCAACGCGCCGACGCCGTAGATGCCGGCCAGCAGTGGGAAGACTGTGAGTACGCCGTTGCCGAGGCCCACCGCGGATTTCACGGTGACCAGTGCGCGCAGCCGCGGCCGGGCCCCGATGTAGCGCAGCGCTTCGATCAGGGCGTGCCAGGCTCGCGGCGGCACATAGTTCGGGTCTCGTGGCGCCTGGAGCGGCCGGTGGATCATCGCGGTCAGCACCGCCGCCACGAACAGGCTGACCGAGGCGACCGCGAAGCTGACGTACGGGCCGAAGGCGCTGCTGACGATGCCGCCCAGTGAGGCGCCGACGATGGTCATCGTGCCCCAGGCCGAGCCGGCCACCGAGTTGGCTGCGGCGAGGTCCGCCGGGTCGACCACGTTCGGCAGGGCCGCGGACGCGGCTGGGGAGTAGAAGGCCTTGGCGATCGCTACGGCGCCGATGGCCACCAGGGCCAGCGGTGCGGTGGCCGCCGACCGGACGAAGAACAACAGCAGGATGGCCACGAGCGCGGCCACGTTGGCCGCGATGAGGATGGTGCGGCGGTCCAGGCGGTCGGCGACGGTTCCCGTGTACGGCAGCAGCAGCGCATTGATCCCGGTGTCCGCGGCCAGCACCAGCGCGCCCCACACGCCGCTGCCGGTCAGTTCGGGCAGCAGCACCAGCAGCGGCACCATGACGAACCAGTCGGAGCCGAACACGACCAGCTCGGCCCCGAACAGCCGCCGGAAGTCACGGTTACGGGTAAGGACCGAGAAGGGAGTCGCCACGTACCGGAATCTACCGGTCGGGTCTTGATGCGGCGCGGCGGCCGACCCCGCAGGGCCGGCCGCCGCAGCATTGTCAGGCCGGCGGTGGTGTCGCCGGGCGGCGCGGCATCTTGAGGACCTCGAACTGGTCCGTGTAGCCGCGCAGGGCCCCG
>NZ_JBEZGQ010001338.1:0-1936 GCF_040650095.1 Actinoplanes sp. NPDC048791
CGGACCAGCTCGCGGGCGTGCCGGGACAGATCCGTGCCGGGCCGGACCGCGCTCAGCTCGCCCACGCCCGGCCTCCTTCCGACCCGGCGAGCGTAACCCGCTCGCTGTGACCGCCGCCACACCCGCCGTGTGCAACTCCTTGCAACCCTGGTGCGGCCCGGGGCGCCGGTCGTGTGCTTGCAGGCATGACAGAGACACGAGAGCGGGTCCAGGCGTGGCTCACGGCGTTCGAGGCCGCGCTGCACGACCGGGACGTCCCGCGGGCCGCCGCCCTGTTCGGCGCCGACAGCTTCTGGCGCGACCTGGTCGCGTTCTCCTGGAACATCACCACGGTGGAGGGCCCGGACGGCGTGACCGACCTGCTCACCACCCGCCTCGCCGACGTGGATCCGGGCGGCTTCACGATCGACGGCGAACCGGCCGAGGCCGACGGGGTCACCGAGGCGTGGCTGCGCTTCGAGACCCGCGTCGGGCGCGGCACCGGTCACCTGCGGCTGCGCGACGGCCGGGCCTGGACGCTGCTGACCACGCTGCGCGAGCTCATGGGCTTCGAGGAGGGCCGGCCGCAGGGGGTCGAGCTCGAGCTGCGGCCCGGGCGCCGCTCCTGGCGCGTGGAGCGGGAGACCGAGGAGCAGACCCTGGGGTACGAGCAACAGCCGTACGTGGTCGTCATCGGCGGCGGGCAGGGTGGCATCGCCCTGGGTGCCCGGCTGCGGCAGCTCGGCGTACCGGCGCTGGTGCTGGACCGGCACGAGCGCCCCGGCGACCAGTGGCGCGGACGCTACAAGAGCCTCTGCCTGCACGACCCGGTCTGGTACGACCACCTGCCGTACCTGCCGTTCCCGAAGAACTGGCCGGTGTTCGCGCCCAAGGACAAGATCGCCGACTGGCTGGAGATGTACACCCGGGTCATGGAGGTGCCGTACTGGTCGAAGGCGGAGGTCCGCTCGGCCCGCTACGACGCCGGGGCGGGCCGGTGGCAGGTCACGGTGGACCGCGACGGCGAATCGGTGGAGCTGCGCCCGGCCCAGCTGGTGTTCGCCACCGGCATGTCCGGCAAGGCCAACTATCCGAGCCTGCCCGGCCAGGACGTGTTCCGCGGCGAGCAGCACCACTCCAGCCGGCATCCCGGGCCGGAGGCGTACCGGGGACGCAAGGTGGTGGTGATCGGCTCGAACAACTCGGCCTTCGACATCTGCGGGGCGCTGTGGGAGCACGACGCCGACGTGACCATGGTCCAGCGTTCCTCGACGCACATCGTCAAGTCCGCGTCGCTGATGGAGATCGGGCTGGGCGCGCTCTACTCCGAGGAGGCCGTCGAGGCGGGGGTCAGCACCGAACGGGCCGACCTGATCTTCGCGTCGCTGCCGTACCGGATCATGCACGAGTTCCAGATCCCGCTGTACGAGCAGATGGCCGAGCGCGACCACGACTTCTACACCCGCCTGGAGAAGGCCGGCTTCCAGCACGACTGGGGCGACGACGGGTCCGGGCTGTTCATGAAGTACCTGCGCCGCGGCTCCGGCTACTACATCGACGTGGGCGCCGCCGAACTCGTCGCGGACGGCCGGATCAAGCTGGCCCACGGCCAGGTCGACCACCTGACCGAGACGTCCGTGGTGCTGACCGACGGCACCGAGCTCGAGGCGGACCTGGTCGTCTACGCCACCGGCTACGGCTCGATGAACGGCTGGGTCGCCGACCTGGTCGACCGGGAGACCGCGGACCGGGTCGGCAAGGTGTGGGGCCTGGGCTCGGGCACCACCAAGGACCCCGGGCCGTGGGAGGGCGAGCAGCGCAACATGTGGAAGCCGACCCGGCAGGAGAACCTGTGGTTCCACGGCGGCAACCTGCACCAGTCACGGCACTTCTCGCTCTTCCTGGCCCTGCAGCTCATGGCGCGCTATGTGGGCCTGCCGACACCGGTCTACCGGCC
>NZ_JBEZGQ010001339.1:0-1933 GCF_040650095.1 Actinoplanes sp. NPDC048791
GCTCGACCGCCCCGGGCCCTTTCCGGCCGTGCCCGGGTGGCGGCGGGTCCGGCCGCGGTGATGGAGTTGCCCGCGGCCCGGCCGGGGCGGTGGTCGGTTCGCCCCTTTGCTGGCGCGTCGGGCCTCGCTGTCCGGGCTGAGTGCCGGTAAAAGGCCTGGTCAGGCAGGGTCTTGCGGGCGATCGGCCGACGTCTCGGACCGATGACGCGGGCATCGTGGAGCCGGATGCGACCGCCGTGTCCGCCTACCGGTGAGAGGAAGCCCACCATGACCGCCGAACCCCTGGGCGGCAGCGGGCTGCCCCGTCGCCGGCTGCTCGCCTTCGCGGCGCTGGCGTTGCCGGCTGCCTGTTCGACTGCGCCGTCCGCGGCCCCGCCGCCCGCTTCGCCGACCACTGTTGCCCCCGCGGCGTCGTCCGCCGCACCAGTTGCCAGCGCCTCGCCGTCGCCGTCCTTGTCCCCGACGCCAGCACAAAAGCCGGCCCCCAAGAATGCGGCGTCCCGGCGTGGCGGGCCCGTGCCGGCCGAGACCGGCAAGGCGATGTTCGGCTCCTACCTGGCGCTGAGCGGCATGTCGCTCAAGGAGAGCCTCGCGCTGCGCCGCCGACAGCTGGGCCGTGAGCAGCGCATCGTGCACGTCTTCTACCCGTGGGACGGCTACGTGCCCTCGTCCGAGCCGGCCGTGGCGTCCTCCAGCACGTTGATGGTGTCGTGGCACGGGGCGCCGTACCGGCGGATCGTCGACGGCTCGTCGGACCGGGTCATCGCCCGGGTGGCCCGCAGGCTGGCCGGGATGAAGCGGCCGATCCTGCTGCGCTGGGGCTGGGAGATGAACGGCGACTGGTTCGAGTGGGACGGCAGCCACAACGGCGACGACCCGGCCGGCTACGTCAAGGCGTGGCGGCGGCTGCACCGGATCTTCCGGGAGCAGGGCGCGGACAACGTCGCCTGGGTGTGGAGCCCGAACTGGAACTCGTCGCCGGACACCTCGTGGAACAGGTTCCAGCGCTACTACCCCGGCGACGACCACGTCGACTGGGTCGGGGTCTCCGGCTACGACTTCTTCTCCGAGTCGCCGCGCACGCTCTTCAGTGCGGTCGTTGCGGCGTACGGCGAACGCAAACCCATCATCCTGAGCGAGACCGCCGCGGTCGACCACGGCCGGGGCAGCAAGGCCGCGTGGATCAAGAAGCTGTCCTCGTGGGTCGAGGACACTCCCGCCGTCGGTGCGGTGGTCTGGTTCGACACCGACACCCAGGACGACAGCCCGCACAACTTCCGGCCGGACACCGACGACGCGGCGCTGGCCGCCTACCGGGCGATGGCGCGCAGGTCCCGCTTCGCCGGCTGAGGCTCGGGCGGGTCCGGCGGCCGGGCGTCGGAGCCCCACCGGGCGGTCATCCACCGTGCGACCCGGCGCCCGAACCGCTGCCCGGGCACCTCCACGAACCGGTACGTCAGCCAGGAGATCCCCACGACCAGGCCCAGGTACGCGGCCGCGACCGGCACCTCGGCCACGGCGGGCAGGCGCTCACCGAGCGGGATCAGCAGGGGTCGCAGCAGCACGATCAGCACGTAGTGCACCAGGTAGACGGAGTAGCTGATCAGACCCAGCCGGGCCAGCACCCGCGGCGTGCGCCGGCCCCGGGTGAGCCGGCCCAGCGCGACTGCGCCGCCGATGACGAGCAGTGTGATGACCGAGCGGGTCACGTACCGGGGGTTGAGCCCGCCGAGGGACGCCAGCTCGGCGATCCAGTTCACCATGAGCGCGGCGGCCATCACCGCGGCCACCGCTCCCGCCTGCCACCAGCGGATCCGGCCGTGGTCGGCGCGGTGGACCGCCGTACCGACCAGCATCACCGCGACGATCAGCAGGCCGTCCCAGACGTGGGCCGGATCCTGGCCCGCGACCAGCAACGTCACCGCGAGCCCGC
>NZ_JBEZGQ010001340.1:0-1933 GCF_040650095.1 Actinoplanes sp. NPDC048791
CCCGTCGGTGCCGTAGAACGCCAGCGCCGCCATCCGGTGGCCGACCAGCGCGCCCGGATCCGCGCCCGGCGCCGGGCGGCCGGTCACGACCCGGCCGGCGGCCTCGTCGATCCGGGCGTCGAGGGCCTCCCGCTGGGCGGTCAGCCGGCCGATGCGTTCCTGCAGGCCGGTGATGGTGCTCCGGTACGTGGCCAGCGCCGCCGCGCACACGTCCGCCTCCCCGGCCCCCGAGGCGATCGACTCCACGAACGGGCGGGTCTCCTCGACGCTGAGCCCCAGCGCCATGAGCTCCCGGATCTGCGCGACCAGCCGTACGGCGACAGGGTCGTACTCGCGGTAGCCGTTGCCCAGCCGCCGCGGCACGACCAGCCCGGCCGTCTCGTAGTACCGCAGCGCCCGGACCGTCGTCCCGGTCCGCCGCGCCAGCTCACCCACCCGCATCCGCAGACCCTAAACCCGCACCCCCGGGTACGGGTCAAGGTGTTCATCATCGCCCTTCCGCAACCCGTCCCCACTGGCCAGGCTGGCCCCATGACGAAGATCGAAAGCGTGACCGGACGGCAGGTGCTGGACAGCCGCGGCAACCCGACGGTGGAGGTCGACGTGGTGCTCACCGACGGCTCCCGGGGCCGGGCGGCGGTGCCGTCCGGGGCGTCGACCGGCACCCACGAGGCGGTCGAGTTACGCGACGGCGACCCGGCCCGCTTCCACGGCCGTGAGGTGCGCCGGGCGGTCGCCGCCGTCAACGGCGAGATCGCCGCGGCGGTGACCGGCCTGGACGCCGAGGACCAGGCCCGGGTGGACCGGACCATGACCGAGCTCGACGGTACGCCCGGCAAGTCCCGCCTCGGCGCCAACGCGATCCTCGGCGTCTCCCTGGCCACCGTGAAGGCCGCCGCGCAGGCGCATCACCAGCCGCTCTACCGCTACGTCGGCGGGGTCGGCGCCCGCCTGCTGCCGGTGCCGATGATGAACATCGTCAACGGTGGCGCGCACGCCGACAACCCGCTCGACTTCCAGGAGTTCATGATCGCGCCGGTGGGCGCGCCGACCTTCTTCGAGGCGGTCCGGATGGGCGCCGAGGTCTTCCACACCCTGAAGAAGTCCCTGGCCGCGGCCGGCCACAACACCAACGTCGGCGACGAGGGCGGCTTCGCGCCGGGGTTCGCCACCGCGGACGAGGCCCTGGAGTTCGTGCTGCGGGCCATCGAGGACACCGGCTACAAGCCCGGCACCGACATCACCATCTGCCTCGACCCGGCCGCGTCGGAGTTCTTCTCCGGTGGCCGTTACCGCTACGCCGGCGAGGACCGCGACCGTACGGTCGAGGAGCAGGTCGACTACCTCGAGGCGCTGCTGGCCCGCTACCCGATCAGCTCGCTGGAGGACCCGATGGCCGAGGACGACATCACCGGCTGGCAGCTGCTGACCGCCCGCACCGGCGACCGGGTCCAGCTGGTCGGCGACGACGTCTTCTGCACCGACGCCGAGCGGCTGCGCGCCGGGATCGAGGGCGGCTACGCCAACGCCATCCTGGTGAAGCTCAACCAGATCGGCACCCTGACCGAGACACTGGCCACGGTGGACGCGGCCCACAAGGCCGGCTACCGGGTGGTCATGTCGCACCGCTCGGGCGAGACCGAGGACACCACGATCGCGGACCTGGCGGTGGCGGTGGGCTGCGGCCAGATCAAGACCGGCTCACTGTCGCGTTCGGACCGTACGGCGAAGTACAACCAGCTCATCCGCATCGAGGAGGAGCTGGGCGACACCGCCCGGTACGCCGGCTGTCCTTGACCGTGGGCGGGCGGGGCGGCACGCTGCGAAGGATGACGATCACCCGCCGTACCCTGCTGGGAGCCGCCGCCGTCGCGGGCGGCGGCACCCTCGTCCCCGGAGCGGCCCAGGCCGCGCCCCGCCGCGCCGTCCGGCC
>NZ_JBEZGQ010001341.1:0-1932 GCF_040650095.1 Actinoplanes sp. NPDC048791
GCACGGCACCGATCATGATCACGGCGCCGGCGGCCCGCAGCGGCTGCGGCCAGCCGGCGATGCCCACGGCCAGCCAGGCCAGGACGGCGAGGAAGACCACCGCGAGCAGCGGCAGCTTCTCGGCGACGGTGTTCTGCACGAGCTGCACAGCCGCCGCGATCCAGACCAGCCAGACGGCCCTCGTCGCAAGAACGCGCAGCCCGGCGAGGCGCCCACCCAGGAGATGGCCGAGGGCGACACCGGCAGCCGGCGGGGCGGTCGTCAGCAGCACCATCCGCATCGACATGATCGGGCCTCCTGGATCGCCGCCGGTGCCCTCGATCCTCGGCCCGGCCGGGCCGGTCGGCCAGGCAGGCACCCGGCAGCCGACCGGCAATCCGGGCACCCCTGAAGTCGGGTCAGCGGAGAGACTGGGGCATGACTTCTTCGTTCCCCGCGCTGGTCGCCCGCACCCAGGGATTCACGCTCGGCCGCCCGCACCGGTTCGCGGTGGCCCCCGACGGCTCCCGGGTGCTGTTCCTGCGCTCGCGCGGCGGGACCGACCCGGTGGGTGATCTCTGGTCGTACGTGGTCGCCACCGGGACGGTACGCCTGCTGGTGGACGCGACGGCGCTGGGGGCAGCCGACGGCGCGCCGCTGTCCGAGCGCGAGCGCGCCCGGCGGGAACGGGCCCGGGACCGGTCCGCCGGCATCGGTTCCTACGCCACCGACGCCGCCGTACGCACGGCCGTGTTCACCGTGGCCGGCCGGCTGTACGCGGTCGACGTGGCCGCCGCGAAGGTCACCGAGCTGGGTGCGCAGGAACCGGCCGCCGAGGCCCGGATCGACCCGACCGGCCGCACGGTCGCGTACGTGTGCGAGGCCGAGCTACGGGTGGTCGGCCGCGACGGCAAGGACGACCGGCCGCTCGCCGAACCCGACGGCCCCGAGGTGACGTGGGGCCTGCCCGAGCACGAGGCGTCCGAGTCGATGGACCGGTTCGAGGGCTACTGGTGGGCGCCGGACGGCCGCAGCCTGGTCGCGGCCCGGGTCGACAACACCCCGGTGCAGATCTGGTACGTCGCCGACCCGGGCCACCCCGAGCAGCCGCCGACCGCCGTGCGCTACCCGTCCGCGGGAACCCCGAACGCCGACGTCAGCCTGCACGTGCTCGGCCTGGACGGCAGCCGTACGCCGGTGGTCTGGGACCGGTCCGGGTTCGAGTACGTGACCCGGGTGGTGTGGGACGCGTCCGGGCTGCTGGTGGTCGTGCAGAACAGGCGCCAGACGGTGCTGCGGGTGCTGGCCGGCGATCCCGCGACCGGCGCCACCACGGTGCGGCAGGAGAACACCGACCCGGATTGGACGACGATCGTCTCGGGCATCCCCGCGTACACCGCGTCGGGAGCCCTGCTGTGGAGCGTGGACGACCGCGACACCCGGCGGCTCACCGTCGACGGCGTACCGGTCACGCCGCCCGGCCTGCAACTGGACGAAGTGCTCTCGGTCGACGGCGACACCGTGCTGTTCGCAGCCAGGCAGAATCCCACCGAACGGCACCTGTGGACCTGGTCGGCGGCGACCGGCCCGGCCCGGATCACCACGGCCCCCGGACTGTTCGGCGGGCGCCGCGCCGGCGGTGTGACCGTGGTGGACGCGCAGACCCTCGACGGCGAGACGGTCACCGTCGACGGCCGCGAGCTGCGGAGTCTCGCGGCTGAACCGCCGGTCCGCCCGGCGCCGCAGCTCCTGACCCTGGGGGAGCGGGACCTGCGGACGGCGGTGCTGTTCCCCACCGGTCACGAGCCGGGTACGGCCCGGCTGCCGGTGCTGATGGACCCGTACGGTGGCTCGGCCGCGCAGCGGGCCGTCGCCGCCCGCTCCCGCTACTGGGCCGCCCAGTGGTTCGCCGACCAGGGCTTCGCGGTGATCGTCGCGGACGGCCGCGGCACG
>NZ_JBEZGQ010001342.1:0-1931 GCF_040650095.1 Actinoplanes sp. NPDC048791
TACGGGTCGAGCCCGGCGAGGTGGTGGCCGCGCTGATGGGCCTGGCCGGAGTCGATCAGGCCGTGGTGCTGGTGCACGGCGCGGGCGCGGACCGGCGGCTGACGGCGTACGTGGTCACCGGGGCCGGCCACCGTGACGTGGGCACGCTGCGGCGACGGCTCGCGGCGGTGGTCCCGGACCATCTCGTGCCGCCGGTGTTCGTGCTGATGGACGCGCTGCCGGTCACCGGGAACGGCAAGGTGGACCGCCAGGCGCTGCCCGAGCCCGGCACCACCGCTGACGAGCGGGAGTACGCGGCGCCGGTGGGCGCGGTGGAACAGACGCTGGCCCGGCTGTGGGAGGAGATCCTGGGCGTGCCCCGGGTCGGCCGCAACGACGAGTTCTACGCCCTGGGCGGGCACTCGCTGATGGCGACGCAGCTGGTCAACCGGGTGCGGTCGGTGCTCAAGGTCGAGCTGCCGGTCCGGGACCTGTTCGAGACCTCGAACCTGGCCGAGCTGGCCCGGCGGGTGGCGGTCCTCAAGGGCGGGACCCGGCCCGTGCTGCGCCGCCGCGCGCGCCCGGCGGTGGTGCCGCTGTCCTATCCGCAGCAGCGGCTGTGGCTCACCGCGCAGCTGCGCGCGAACGACACGGCGTACCACATCCCGGTCGTCGTCCGGCTGACCGGCGAGCTCGACATCGCCGCCCTGCACGCGGCCGTCACCGACGTGGTCCGGCGGCACGAGCCCCTGCGCACGGTGTTCCCGCTGCTGGACGGCGAGCCTCAGCAGCGGGTCGTGCCGATGGCCGACGTCGGTCCGCTGCTGGTCCGCGGCGAGGTCGAGGCCACCGAGCTGGGCCGGGCGGTGGACGGGCTGGTCCAGCGCCGCTTCGACCTGACCCGGGACCTGCCGTTCCGGGCGCACCTGCTCACGGTGGGACCCGGCGACCACGCCCTGGTCCTGCTGCTGCACCACATCGCGGCCGACGGTTCCTCCATGGAGCCGTTGATGCGCGACTTCAGTGAGGCGTACGAGCAGCGCCGCGCGGGCCGGGCCCCGCAGTGGACCGAGCTGCCGGTGCAGTACTCGGACTTCGCCCTGTGGCAGCGCGACGCGGTGAAGGTGGCCCGCGATCAGGTGGCGTACTGGACCGACCTGCTGCGCGGGGTACCCGACGAGTTGCCGCTGCCCACCGACCGGGTCCGGCCGGCTGTGGGCACGTACCGCGGCGGTTCGGTGCCGTTGAAGGTGCCTGTCGACGTGCACGAGAGTCTCGTGGCCCTGGCCCGCCGCAACGGCGCGAGCGTCTTCATGGTGGTCCAGTCGGCGGTGGCGGCGCTGCTGTCGCGGCTGGGCGCGGGGGCCGACATCCCGCTCGGCTGGCCGGTCGCGGGACGGGTCGACGAGGCCCTCGACGACCTGGTCGGCTTCTTCGTCAACACCCTGGTGCTGCGGGCCGACCTGACCGGCGATCCGTCGTTCGAGCAGCTGCTGAGCCGGGTGCGGGAGCAGGACCTGGCGGCGTTCAGCAACCAGGACGTGCCGTTCGAGAGCGTGGTCGAGGTGCTCAACCCGGCCCGGGTGCCCGGCCGGCATCCGCTGTTCCAGGTCATGGTGGCGTTGCAGGGCGGCCGGACCGCGGTGCTGGACCTGACCGGCGTCGACATGAAACGGGTCGCGGTCGGTTCCGGATCGGCCAAGTTCGACCTGAGCTTCCAGTTCGTGGAGTTCTCGGACGCCGGCGGACGGCCCGCCGGGATGGGCGGGGAGCTGACCTTCGCCGCCGACCTGTTCGACCGGGACACGGCCAAGCGCATGATCGAGATGCTCGGCCGGCTGCTGGCCGCGGCCGTGGCGGATCCCGGCAAGCCGATCGCCCGGCTGCCGCTGCTGAGCACGGACGAGCGCCGGGTGGCCGAGCAGGCGAGCGCCGGCGACGTCCTGGACCGG
>NZ_JBEZGQ010001343.1:0-1927 GCF_040650095.1 Actinoplanes sp. NPDC048791
CGCCTACGTCCGCGCCGGCGACGTGTGGGTGAGCAAGGGCGCGACGGAGACGAAGCTGACCACCGGCGGCGGCTGGTCGCGGCCGCGCTTCTCCCCCAACGGACGCTCGATCGCCCTGCTCAAGGCCGGCCAGCTGTGGACCATGAAGGCCGACGGCACCGGCCGGCGCCGGCTCACCACCCGCGCCGCGTCCGGCCCGTCCTGGTCGCCGGACAGCGCCAGCATCGCGTTCGCCTCGCTGTCCTGCTCCGGCGGCCCGGGCGTCTACCAGATCTCCGCGACCACGGCCGGGGCCACGCCCACGGTGGTCTTCCCGGCGTACTGCCGCGACGAGCCGCTGCCGGCCGAGCCCGCAACCGCCGCGAAGGCCGGGACGCCGAGCGCACTCCACGACCGGCTCCGCACCGACGACGCGGTGGCCTGGTCGCCCGACGGCACCCGGGTCGCCTTCCGCGGCGGCGACTGCGAATCGACGTACGACGCCTGCCTGACGGTGGGCACGGTGGCCACCGGCGGCGAGAAGACGGTCGCGGCGTACGGCGGCGGCAGCCTGCAGACCTCGGGCTTCGCGGTGATCCCGAGCTGGCGCGCCGACGGGGCGAAGCTGGCCTGGACGGCGTACCAGCAGGGCGAGACGGCGGCGGAGAACCAGCCGCTGCACGTGGTGGAATACGACACGGCGACCGGAGCGAAGCGCACGGTGGGGGCCAGCCAGGACCGCGAGCTGGCGTACGTGGACGCGAACCGCGGGGTGGCCACGGGCACGTACCGCAACGGGTCCTGGGTCATGGTGGTCAACCTGGCCACGGGGGCGCGGACGCCGTTCCACCAGGGCTCGCAGCCGAGCGTGCAGCCGGCGGTGAGGTGATCCGGGGGTAGCGACGACGGCCGGCCCAGTGCCGGCCGTTCTGCCGTTCCCCGACCTTTCTTTTGCTCCCGGCCTGCTCAGCACCCCGGCCTGCTCACGCCGCTGGATGGCAGGCGGGCGGCGCTGCGTATCGTGGACGGCCTGATGAGTGAGACGACAGAGCGCCCGATCCGGACGTTCCATCCCCGGCGTGGCCGGATGGGCAGCCGGCACGCGGACGCCATGACCGACATCTGGCCGGCGTACGGGCTCACGGTCGTCGACGGTGACCGCACTCCCCTCGACCTCGTGGAGTTGTTCGGCCGCGATGCGCCCAAGGTGCTGGAGATCGGCTTCGGCATGGGTGACACGACGGCGGCGATGGCGGCCGCCGACCCGGGCCGGGACTACCTCGCGGTGGAGGTGCACACGCCGGGCATCGGCAACCTGCTCTCGCTGATCGGCGAACGCGGTCTCACCAACGTGAGGGTCGCGCACGGCGACGCGATGGAGCTGGTTCGCAAGGTGCCGGCGGGCAGCCTGGATGCGGTGCACGCCTTCTTCCCCGACCCGTGGCCCAAGGCCCGGCACCACAAACGCCGCCTGATTCAGCCGGCGAACGTCGCCCTGCTGCGGGAGCGGCTCCGACCGGGCGGCACGCTGCATTGCGCGACCGACTGGGCCCATTACGCCGAAGCGATGGCCGAGACTCTGGACGCTGATCCGGGCTTGACCAACGCCCACGAGGGGTTCGCGCCGCGGCCGGCTCATCGTCCCGAGACGAAGTTCGAACGGCGTGGGGTCAGCTCCGGGCGGGAGATCTTCGACCTCATCTACCGCCGGACCTGACACTGCTCGTGGCGACACCCATCCCGATATTTTCCGGCGGTTTGCCGGTTTTATGGCTTCTTGGTCCGTAGCCTGAACGGCGGAGGTCCAAGCATGCCGCGAAGTGATCTTGGCCTCGAGCGTCCCGCCGCACCGGTGGCGCCGAGCGCCCGGCCTGCCGGAACGGCTGCGGCGGCGACCACGCCGGCCAGCACCGAACCGGACGGGCGCACGCGACCCGGCACCCCGCCG
>NZ_JBEZGQ010001344.1:0-1923 GCF_040650095.1 Actinoplanes sp. NPDC048791
CGACGCGCTGGGCCGCCGGCCGGCGGAATGACCGAAACCGCACCTGCGCCGCGTTCCGGGGCCGGGCGCATCGCCGGGGCGGCCGCGCTCATCGCCGGGCTCACCGTGCTCGCCCGCATCGCCGGTTTCGGCCGCACGGTGGTGTTCATCAGCACGGTCCGCGACAACTCGCTCGGCGACCTCTACAACGCGGCCAACACCGTGCCGAACATCGTCTTCGAGCTGGTCGCGGGCGGGGCGCTGGCCAGCCTGGTGGTGCCGCTGCTGGCCGGGGCGGTGGCGGCGGGCGACCGGGAGCGGGTCAACGCGGTCGCGTCGGCCCTGCTGACCTGGACGTTGCTGCTGCTCGTGCCGCTGGCGCTGCTGGTCGCGCTGTTCGCCGGGCACATCGTCGGCCTGCTGCCGCACATGCCACCCGACGCCCACGAGGTGGGCACGCGGATGCTGCGGATCTTCGCTCCGCAACTCCCGCTGTACGGGGTGGGCATCGTGCTCACCGGCGTCCTGCAGGCCCACCACCGCTTCGCCTGGCCCGTGATCGCCCCTTTGCTGTCCAGCGTCACCGTGATGGGGGCGTACCTCACGTACGCGCTGGTCGACGGCCGCGGCAGCGGACTCGGTCGCCTTACCACCGGCGGTGAGCTGGCTCTGTCCCTCGGGACCACGCTGGGCGTCGTCGTGCTCAGCCTGTGCCTGCTGATCCCGCTGCGCGGCCTGCGCCTGCGGATGCGACCGGCCCTGCGGTTCCCGGGCGACGCGGGACGCCAGGTGGTCCGCCTCGGCTGGGCCGGCGCCGTCACCGTCGGCTCCCAGCAGCTCATGGTCGTGGTCGTGCTCGCCCTGGCGGCCGGCGACGGCGACCTGACCCGGTTCAACCTGGCCCAGGCGCTGTATCTGCTGCCCTGGGCGGTGCTGGCCGTGCCGCTGGCCACCGCCGCATACCCGACGTTGTCCGCGACAGCCGAGCGTGGCGACGAGGACGGCTACCGTGCCGCGCTGGCCGGGACAGCCCGTACGGTCGCGCTGCTGGCCTGCCTCGGCGGCGCGGCCCTGGTCGCCGTCGCCCAGCCGGTCGCCGCGCTGCTCGGCACCCCACAGGCAGCGCCCGGCATCGTGGGATTCGCGCCCGGTCTGCTGGGCTACGCCCTGTTCGCGCTGCTCTCCCGCGCGCTCTACGCCCGCGGCGCGACGGCGTCCGCGGCTGCGGCCACCGCGGCGGGCTGGGCGGTCGCCGCGCTGGCCGCGCTGATCCTGACCGCTGCGCTGCCCGGCAACGACCGGGTGCTCGCGCTGGCCCTGGCCAACAGCGTCGGCATGCTCGCGCTGGGGGCGTTGCTGGTGGCTGCCGTACGCCGCCGCGCCGGCCCCGGAGCGCTGACGGGACTGCCCCGCGCGACCGTCGTCGGTATCGTGGCGGCGGTCGTGGCCGGACTGGCCGGGCGGGGTGCGGTCGAGGGCCTGCGGCACGTGTCCGGGGCCACCCCGGCAGGCGGGGCGAGCCTGCTCTCGGGCATGCTGGGCGGTGTCGTGGTGGTCGTCGTCTTCCTCGCGGTGACCTACCCGCTGGACCGCCACGACCTGCGGCCCCTGGTCGCCACCGTGACCGGGCGGATCCGCCGGAAGCCGACACCGGACGAGAAAGGCGCAACGTGACCGACGCAGCGCGGGCGACGACGTGGCACGGCTCGGTCGCGCTGGTGCTGGGCTCCAGCACCGGCGGCGTCGGACAGCACGTGGCCTCGCTGACCCGCGGCCTGATCGCGGCCGGCTGCCGGGTGCTCGTGTGCGGACCGACCGCGGCCGACGAGCTGTTCGGCTTCTCCGCGGCCGGGGCCCAGTTCGCCCCGGTGGAGATCCCGGCCAACCCCGGCCCGCAGGACTCCGGCGCGGTCCGCGCCCTGCGCAAGGCACTGACCGGCCGCG
>NZ_JBEZGQ010001345.1:0-1921 GCF_040650095.1 Actinoplanes sp. NPDC048791
TGTCGACGTAGGTGGCCCCTGTGGCGGCCGCCGCCTCGTGTAGCGCCTGATCGCAGGCCGCCGTCGCCGCGACGGCCGCCGCGCGCCGGCTGTCGTCGTCACCCGCGGCGACCCCGTCCTCCACGACGTTCCAGTAACCGAACACCAGCACCGGTACGCCCGGCCGCAGCTCGTGCACCGACCGCAGCACGGCCGTCACGTTGCGGCCCACCTGCGCGACGGGCGCCGCGTACGGGTCATCGTCGTCGAGCGCCGCGGCCACGTCGTTGGCCCCGGCCATGACCAGCACGACGGTCGCCCGCCGTACAGCTGCCCGAGCGGGCGCGCCGCTCAGCGTGCGCCGTACGTCGGCCGAGGTCGCACCGGCCTCGGACAGGTTCACCGAGTCCGCCGCCGGGGACACCATCCGGGCGTACAGGTCGGGGAAGGGCGCGCAGTGGCAAGCGGTCCCGGCCGGCACGGAGTCGCCGAAGGTGACCACGGTGACCGGCGGGGCCGAGGCCGGTGGTGGCGTGGCGCAGCCGCCCAGCAACAGCGCGCCGAGCACCGCGACCACGGCCCTCACGGCGTGACCGCGGGACGGGCGAGCCACGACGACAACCAGTCGAACGCGGGCGCCTCCATGGCCTGCCACACCGCGTCGCTGTGCCCGCCGTGGGCCACGACGGCCGTGGTGACCGACAGTGGCGGGCGGGCCAGCCGGGCCATGGTCAGACCGTCCCGGCGTGAGGGCGGGTCGTCGGCGGCGTACGCCAGATACAGCCCGGCCCGGGGTTGCGGGAGGTGCCGCAGCCGCCAGGCGACGTTGTGGGTGGTCAGCTCGGAGCCGTCGCCGACCTTGATGCCGGGGGAGGCGTACCCGGACAGGCTGGCCGCGGCGGCGTACTGCCGCGGATGCCGCAGCAGCAGGTCGGCGGCGCAGAACCCACCGGCCGAGTAGCCGGCCAGGCCCCAGGCCGGGCCGTCGGACCGGACCCGGAAGCCGGCCCGGACCGCCGCCGGGACGTCCACCGTCAGGAACGTCTCCGCCTTCGGGCCGCCGGTCAGGTCGGTGCACTCGGTGTCGACCAGCGGGTCCGGCGTCTGGTAGGCGAAGACCACGACCGTCGGGGCCATCCGGCCGGTGGCGATCTCCTGGTCGAGGTGCCGCCGCACGTCGAGGCGGCGCAACCAGCTCTTCGGCGACCCGGGGAAGCCGTGCAGGGCCTCGATCACCGGATAACGCTCATGGCCGCGGGCGTAGCCGGGTGGCAGGTAGACGTAGGCGGGCATGGTCATGTGGGAGGCCCGGCCGGCCACCGTGAGCTCGACGATCCGGCCGCCAGGCCCGGAGGCGCTCTCGGCAGGCGGCGGCGGGGCGGCGGGGTCCTCCTGGACGCCGCCGAGCGCGCTCCAGCTGGGGTAGGCCTCGGTGAGCCGGTTCAGCTCGATCGCCGAGGTGGCCACCACGCTCAGCGTGCAGGCCAGGATGAGGCCGGCCCGGGCGATGCGGCCGGCTCGCTCCCAGCGCACCGCCACGCCCACCGCGGAGCCGGCGACCAGGGCGAGGCCGGTCGCCAGCAGCGGGAGCCCGTCGATCCTCATGCCGGCAACGCCGTCGGGAGGACCCGGGGGGACGCGAGCGCGGGCGGGCTCTGGGCGACGGCCCAGCTGGTCGCGGCCGACCACGTCCTGAACGTGCGCGTGGGAACCGCTGGTCCGGTGCCGGCCGGCGCGGATCCGACGGTCGCCAGCGCGGCGAAGCGGCCGGGGAGTTCGGTCACCAGCCGCTGGGCGAGCGGGACCTGCGCGGCCGCGGCCACCAGGACCCAGCCGCGCGGGGTCGTCCGCAGATCGGTCTCCAACAGCCCGGGCAGCGTGGCCAGCGAGCCGGTGCGCCCGCCGGGGGAGAGCGTGACCTCGATCAGATCGGCGCCGGCCG
>NZ_JBEZGQ010001346.1:0-1920 GCF_040650095.1 Actinoplanes sp. NPDC048791
CGCGTCCCGGCTGGACCGGCCCTGGACCCCGGAGCAGGCCGCGATGATCGCCGCCGCGGCCACCGCCGACACGATGCGGGCCGTGCGCGCGATGCCGGGCTGGCCGATCGAGATCGGACCGCTCGCCTACGCCTTCGCGCCCCGGGCCGATCAGCCCGGCACCGGCGCGCTGCTCGTGGCACCCCAGGTGCCCCAGCTCAGCGCCGCTCTGCTGACCGACGCCGCCGAGCTGCTGAGCGAGTTCGACGCGGTGCTCGGTCCCACCACCGGGGCCGGCTGGTGGGCGTTCGGGCTGCGCGAGCCCGCCCACGGCGCCACCCTGCGGGCCATGCCCGGCGCCCTGAGCAGCGCGGGCGCTCTGACGGTCGCCGCCCTGCGCCTCGGCCTGCGCGTGGCGATGCTGCCCACGCTGCGGGAACTGGGCACCGGCGCCGACGTGCCGGTGATCGCCGGGCACTGCCCGGCCGGCAGCGAGTTCGCCGTGACGGTCGCCCACCTGAGCCGGGGACGCGGCTGAGCCGCCTTCAAGATCCGGTACGTTGCCGGTATGAGCGTGCGTTTCGGAGTGTTCGTCCCGCAGGGCTGGAAGATGGACCTGGTCGAGATCGCCGACCCGGTCGAGCAGTACGAGGCGATGACCGCGGTGGCGAAGGCGGCCGACGCCGGCCCGTGGGACTCGGTGTGGGTGTACGACCACTTCCACACCGTGCCGGAGCCGACCATCAACACGACGTTCGAGTGCTGGACGGTCACCTCGACGCTGGCCCGCGACACCAGCCGGATCAACATCGGGCAGATGGTCGGCTGCAACGGCTACCGCCAGCCCTCGCTCTACGCCAAGATCGCCTCCACCGTGGACGTCGCCAGCCACGGTCGGCTCTACGCCGGGCTCGGCGCCGGCTGGTACGAGCACGAGTGGAAGGCGTACGGCTACCAGTGGCGCGAGGTGCCGCAGCGGATGGGCGAGTTCCGTGAGGCCGTCGAGGTCGTGCACAAGATGTGGACCGAGGAACGGCCCGTCTTCACCGGCCGGCACTACTCGATCGACCAGCCGATCAACGAGCCCAAGGGCGCCCGCAAGCCGCACCCGTCGTTCTGGCTGGGCGGCGGTGGCGAGAAGGTCACCCTCAAGCTGGTCGCGCAGTACGCCGACGCCTGCAACGTGGGCGGCGGCGACCCCGAGCTCATCCGGCACAAGCTCGGCGTGCTGCGCGGGCACTGCGACGACCTGGGCCGCGACTACGACCGGATCATCAAGTCGACCGGCTTCGAACTCAAGCTCGATGAGCCCGTCGCCGAGACGATCGGCCGCCTGGAACGGATCGCCGAGGCCGGCGCCGACTACGTGATCGTCTACGTGCCCCGGGTGGCGTACGACCACGAGCCGATGCTGCGTTTCGCGAGCGAGGTCATCCCGCAGTTCAGCTGAGTACGCGTACGGATTTCCCGGACGGCCGCACCCGGAAAGACTGACGGGCATGCGGAAGACACTGACCGTCCTGATCCTCGCCACCACCCTGTCGGCCGGGGGCTGCACGTTCGCGGACGCGATCTGCGGCTCCGGCGACTATCCCGTCAAGGCCGTGGGCACGACCACCGGCCAGGACTGTGTGCCCGAGGGCCAGGAGCCACCGGCGGGCTACGTGCGCTACCCGGAGGGCAAGGTGCCCGAGCACGTCGGCGACAAGTGGGACGAGTACTGGAGCAAGGTGGTGGTCGACGAGCGGGGCAACGTCGTGCCCGGCTGACGGCCCGCCCGCTCATCGCGCGGTGTCGGCCAAGAACTGCTCCCACGTACGCAGGCCCACGGCCCGGTCCGGCGCGAGGTTGGCGCCGGCCCGGATCGCCTGGTACGCCCCGCCGACGGCCGGCACCGCCACGATCGGCCGCCGCCGGCCGGTCGCCCGCAGGTGACCGCGG
>NZ_JBEZGQ010001347.1:0-1920 GCF_040650095.1 Actinoplanes sp. NPDC048791
CCACGTGCCGGTGGGGGCGTTCTGCCGCCAGCCGTCCCGCTGCCAGCGCGGTCACGAAGAGGGCGTAGGCAAGCGCCGCGCCGCTCTGCGACAGTCCTCGCTCCTTGTGCAGGAAGACGGCGAGCCAGTCGCCCGCCGCGCCCTCGACCGTGGCCCCGCAGAAGATCAGGACGCCGATCGCCGCCAGCCGCCGGACCGGCCGGCGGGCCGGCGCCGGCGACCGGGCGAGATCCGGCTCGGGCGGCTTGTCCTGGTTGAACGAGGCCAGGCTGCGCCCGCAGAGCCCGGCGGCCAGCAGGCTCACCACGACCATGTGCGCGAACAGCGGCACGGACAGGTGCACCGCGGCCAGGGCGAGCCCGGCCCCGGCCATGCTGCCGACGCTCCACCATCCGTGGAAGCGGCTCATCAGGTGCTTCCCGAGCTCGCTCTGCACCGCATAGCCCTGCATGTTCATGCCGGCGTCCCAGACGCCGCCGCCCACGCCCAGCCCGAACAGGACAACCGCGAGCACACCCGGAGACCGGGTCAGGGCGATCGCGACCAGGCATCCCAGAGTCAGGCTGAAGCCCAGGGTGACCACCCGCCGGCTGCCCCAGCGCGTGGCGGCGGGACCCGTCAGGATCATCGCCAGCATGGTGCCCAGGCCGAGCATCACCAGCGCGAAGCCGAGCCCGACGAAGTCCGTGCCGGTCCGCTCCAGAACGCTGGGAAGTCGGGACATCCAGGACGCCTGGGTCGCGCCGCTGACCGCGAAGATGAGACTGACATCCCGAGCGGTCCGCACAAAGTTACCCCCGTCGATCACTTTAGCGGGGGCCATCACTCCCTGCTGATCCGATCAGGGCGCTGGGTGATGGAGGGGTCGGGGCCGGTCCGCTTAGACTCCCGGGCATGGAGTTCGGCGTCGGCTATTTCCCCACCCATGACGGCCTGGGTCCCGGGGCGGTCGCCCGGCTGGTGGAGGACCGCGGGCAGGACGCGCTGTTCTTCGCCGAGCACACCCACATCCCGGCGAGCCGGCTGTCGCCGTGGGGTGACGGCACCCGCGAGCTGCCCCGCAAGTACGCGCACACGTACGACCTGTTCGTGGCGCTTACCGCGGCGGCCGAGGCGACCAGCCGGCTGCGCGTGGGCAGCGGCGTGTGCCTGGTCATCGAGCGTGATCCGATCATCACCGCCAAGGAGGTCGCCAGCGTCGACCACCTGTCCGGCGGCCGGCTGGAGTTCGGCGTCGGCGCGGGCTGGAACCGTGAGGAGATGGAGAACCACGGCACCGACCCGCGGACCCGTACGGCACTGCTGACCGAACGCGTCCAGGCGATGCAGGCGATCTGGACGCAGGACGAGGCCTCGTACGCCGGGGAGTTCGTGAACTTCGACCGGATCTGGTCGTGGCCCAAGCCGGTCCAGCGCCCGTGGCCCCCGGTGCTGCTCGGCGGGGGCGGCCCGACCGTGCTGGACCGGGTGCTCGCGTGGGCCGACGGCTGGTTCCCGCAGTGGCACGACAAGGACCTGTTCGCCCGCATCGCCGAGCTGGAGGCCCGCGCCGACCGGCCGATCCAGGTCCAGGTGCTGAGCGTCCCGCCACAGGCCAAGGCCCTGGAACAGCTGGCCGGCGCGGGCGTGCACCGGGCGTCGAGCTGGCTGCCGTCCGGGCCCCGCGACGAGGTCGAGGCCGGCCTGGACAAGTGGGAACGGGCGATAGCTGAGTTCACCGGCCGCTGAGCTCTAGGTACGCGCACTCAGGGCCCGGGCGGCCGCCGCGACGAGGATCGACGGCGTGACCTCGTACCCTTGCCCGTCGTGCCGTACCCCGGCCAACCTGACCTCCGGCTGCCCCGGCTGCGGCCGCGGCCCGGACCCCGACGCCGCCGAGGTGATCCGCCTCGACGCGGAGATCCCGGTGCTCACCGCCCT
>NZ_JBEZGQ010001348.1:0-1914 GCF_040650095.1 Actinoplanes sp. NPDC048791
GGCGCCTTGGCGGGATCGGCAAGCGCGGCAGCGGATTCGGCGGGTGACTCAGCGGGCGCTGCGACAGATTCGGCGGGCGCCTTGGCGGGATCGGCAAGCGCGGTAGCGGATTCGGCGGGTGACTCAGCGGGCGCTGCGACAGATTCGGCGGGCGCCTTGGCGGGATCGGCGGGCACGGCAGCGGATTCGGCGGGCGCTGCGGCGGTGAGCAGGTGTGCCGCGGCGATGCGCAGCCGGGCCTCGGGGTGGTCCAGCACCGTCAGGTAGGCGGGGACGCCCGCGGCGACGGCAGCGAGGGCGCGGTCCTCCCAAAGATCGAGATCGTCGTCGGGTGTGGCGGACGCAGGCTCGGAGAGGCGGGCGACCCACCGGTCGCTGCGGTCCTCCGCCAGCTCGCCCAGGGTCGGCCCGGCGGCACGGCGGCGCGGTGCCGGCTCGCGCTCGACGGCCATGATGTCGGCCAGCACCGCGTAGGCCGCCGCACGGGCCGCCACCCCCGCACCGGCGAACGTGTCGATCAGGAACGGCACCGCGGCCACGGTGGCCGGATATCTCGACCCCTGATGGACGAGCAGGTCGCTCAGTTCGTCCGCCGCCGCGCTGTCGCCGGTGGCGAGCGAGCGGAGCAGACCGGGCACGTCACCGGCCGGCCCGTACGCGTGGGTCAGGGTCTGCCAGTCGGGCACCTGGGGATCGTGGGGCACGCGGAGAAGTTAGCAGCCTGGCGGCTCGCGAAATCAGCGGGAACTTTCCCGGGACGGTCACCGACCAATGACCGTGCCCGGCGCCCCGGCCGGGTCCGACCGGAAGGTTTCTGATGTCGCTGTTGAAGCGCTCGGCCGCGGTGGCCGGGATGGTCACCGCGCTCACCCTCGCCCTCGCTGTGCCCGCGTCCGCGCACGTCACGGTCAACGCGAACACCGCGGTGCAGGGTGGCTACGCCAAGGTCACCTTCCGGGTGCCGAACGAGAGCGACACCGCGAGCACCACCAAGGTCGAGGTCAACCTGCCGGCCGACACGCCGTTCGCGTCGGTGTCGCTCAAGCCGGTGGCCGGCTGGACCATGGCGCCGGTGAAGTCGAAGCTGGCCAAGCCGATCGACGCGCACGGCACCCAGATCAACGAGGCGGTCACGAAGATCACCTGGACCGCCACCGGGGACGCGGCCATCAAGCCCGGCCAGTTCCAGGAGTTCGACGTCTCGCTCGGCCCGCTGCCGCAGGTGCCGCAGGTGGTGTTCAAGGCGCTGCAGACGTACTCGGACGGCAACGTCGTGCGCTGGATCGACGAGCCCACCACCGACGGCACCGAGCCGGAGAAGCCCGCGCCCGTCCTCAAGCTCACCGCGGCTGTGGCGGCCGACGCGCCGGCCGCTGCCACCAGCAGCACCGCACCGACCGTCTCGGCGGCCGGCGAGGCCGAACCGGACGGCAACGGGACCTGGGCCGGCATCGTCGGCATCGTGCTGGGGCTGGCCGCGCTGGTGCTCGGGCTGCTCGCGTACCGCCGCTCGGGTCAGAGCACCGCGGGGCAGTGACCGACGAGCAGGTGACCGGGTGGGCGCTCGCCGCGGGCCGGGGTGACCGGGACGCGGCGGCGGCGTTCGTCCGGGCCACCCAGCGGCAGCTGCGACGCTTCCTGCAGCACCTGGCCGGGCCGGAGGAGCTCGACGACCTGACCCAGGAGACATACCTGCGGGCGCTGCGCAGCCTGCCCGGTTTCGCCGGCCGGTCCAGCGCCCGCACCTGGCTCTACACCATCGCGCGCCGGGTCGCCGTCGACCACGTGCGGGCCGCGGTCGTCCGGCCGCGGATCGCCCCGGTCGGGATCAGGCCGGTCGTGCTGTTCAGGACGACCGCGGTCCGGCTGGGGACCTTCGCGACGCCGCCCTCGGTGATGTTTCCGCCGCCGACG
>NZ_JBEZGQ010001349.1:0-1913 GCF_040650095.1 Actinoplanes sp. NPDC048791
TTCGGCGAGGCGCTGGGCGGCCGCCCGGCCGGGGCGCTGCCCGCGCTGGCGAGCCGGGTCGGCGCCGTCGTGGAGCTGCACATCGAGCAAGGCCGGGCGCTGGAGGTGCCGGTCGGTGTCGCGAGCGCGATCTGGCCGCACGGCCGCTGGCGGCTGGACTTCACCGGCCACGGCGACCACGCCGGCACCACCCGGATGGCCGACCGGCACGACCCGATGCTGACCTTCGCGGCCACCGTGCTGGCGGCCAACGAGGAGGCCCGGCTGGCCGGGGCGCTGGCCACCATCGCCCGCGTCTCGGTGCAGCCCAACGCCACCAACGCGATCCCGTCGCTGGTGCGCGCCTGGCTGGACGCCCGGGCGGCGGACACCGCCACCATGGACCGGCTGGTCGAGACCATCCTCAAGCGGGCGGTCGAGCGCGCGGCCGACGACGGTACGCAGGTCAGCGTCGAACCGGAATCAGCCTCCCCCGAGGTCGCCTTCGACACCACGCTGGCGTCCCGGCTGTCCACGTTGCTGGGGGACGCACCGATCCTGCCGACCGGCGCCGGTCACGACGCCGGGGTGCTGTCCGCGCACGTGCCGACCGCGATGCTCTTCGTCCGCAACCCGACCGGCGTCTCGCACTCCCCGGCCGAGCACGCCACCGACGCCGACTGCACGGCCGGCGTCGAGGCGCTGGCCACCGTGCTCGGGGAGCTCGCGGCATGACGTACTTCGCGCAGTACGCCTGGGTCGGCGGGACGGTCGCGCGTGATGTCCGCATCGAGATCGAGGACGGGCGCTTCACCGCTGTCACCCCGGGCGCGGCGCCCACCGGCACCCTGCTGCCCGGGCTCGTGCTGCCCGGGCTGGCCAACGCGCACTCGCACGCGTTCCACCGGGCTCTGCGCGGCCGCACCCACGGTGACCGCGGCAGCTTCTGGACCTGGCGCGAGCTGATGTACGAGGTGGCCGGCCGGCTCGACCCGGACAGCTACTTCACCCTGGCCCGGGCGGTCTACGGCGAGATGGCCCTGGCCGGGATCACCTGCGTGGGCGAGTTCCACTACCTGCACCACGGCCCGGACGGCACGCCCTACGCCGACCCGAACGCGATGGGTCACGCGCTGATCGAGGCGGCCCGGGAAGCCGGCATCCGGATCACTCTGCTGGACGCTGTCTATCTGACGTCCGGGGTGGACGGTGAGCCGCTCGAAGGCGTCCAGCGCCGGTTCGGCGACGGCGACTACGACGGCTGGGCCACGCGTTTCGACGGACTGCGCGCGTCCGCGGGCGTGAAGATCGGCGCGGCCCTGCATTCCGTACGGGCGGTGCCGGTCGACGGGATGGCGACGTTCGCACACCGCACCGACGGGCTGCCGGTGCACGTCCACCTCTCGGAGCAGCGCGCCGAGAACGAGCAGTGCCAGGCCGTGCACGGCTGTTCGCCTACCGAACTGCTCGACAGCATGGGCGTCTGGCAGCCCATGACCACCGCGGTGCACGCCACCCACCTGTCCCCCGCCGACCTGGAAATCCTCGGCGACCAGCACGTCTGCCTGTGCCCGAGCACCGAACGTGACCTGGCCGACGGCATCGGCCCGGCCCGGGCGCTGGCCGACGCGGGCGCCCGGCTCAGCCTGGGCAGCGACAGCCAGGCGGTCATCGACCTCTTCGAGGAGGCCCGCGGCGTCGAGCTCGACGAGCGCCTCGCCAGCGAGCGCCGCGGTCACTTCACCGCCGCTGAGCTGCTGACCGCGGCAACGGCCACCGGTCACGCGGCGCTGGGCTGGGACGACGCCGGCACGATCGCGACCGGCCGGCGCGCCGACCTGGTCGCGGTGTCGCTGGAGAGCGTGCGCACCGCGGGCGTCGACCCGGCCGGCCTGGTCTTCGCGGCCACCGCGGCCGACGTCACCCACGTGGTC